>NZ_JBHIPG010000056.1:0-5355 GCF_042195905.1 Bartonella sp. AP331QHHD | reverse complement strand
CTAAAAAGCACAATGATGTAGCCCCTAAAAAGCGCAATGATGTAGCCCCTAAAAAGCGCAATGATGTAGCCCCTAAAAAGCGTAATGCTGAAGCCCCTAAAAAGCGTAATGCTGAAGCCCCTAAAAAGCGTAATGCTGAAGCTCCTAAAAAGCGTAATGCTGAAGCTCCTAAAAAGCGTAATGCTGAAGCTCCTAAAAAGCGTAATGCTGAAGCCCCTAAAAAGCACAATGATGTAGCCTCTAAAAAGCGTAATGCTGAAGCCTCTAAAAAGCGCATGATGGAGTAGAAGGGGAAACCAAATCTGCTATCAGCGATGGGACTATCATCCTTACTGATACAACTGGACAGAGGGCGATGGGGCAAGATGCTGGACAAATCATTGGCTCTCTCAACCGCAACACCGCAGCAGCCCACCAAGCTGTAGGACAGCTAGATGTCGCACCGCTTGAGGGAGCAGTGCATAATCGCGTAGATATGATCAATGATTTATCGGATGAAGGATTGGGATACTGGGACAAAGTGCGCGAAGTCGCAAATGTTAAAGAACATCCAGTAGGTGAGATTTTGCATGATGAAAATGGCAATGTCCTCTATTTAACCGATGAAAATGGAAAACCTATAAAAGACAGCGATGGAGAATATATTACTCTGTATCACTTTTTAAATGCTGAAGATGAGCAGCATTTACAAGCTGGCTCTGATGGCAACAGGCGTATGTTCTATAATGGTATTTTTAACACACCAGATGAAGCAGCCGGTAATGCTGTCCACTTAGCTGATAATGAACATGAACCCCTTTATTTTACATACCACCCACAAGCTAAAGACAGGCTCGTAGAGTACGGAGTAGCGATTTATGAATATTTTGGGAGATGGAGTAATTCGACCAAGAAGTTACAAGATTTTATCTATCGTTATGGCAATACAGGGGCGATTGTTAGTGCGCATAGCCGTGGTACCTTGACAGTGGGCAATGGAATGCGTGACTTTGAACAGCATGGCATTCACGGTATAGCAGAAAAAACAGATATCTATCTTTTTGGACCAGCTGATAACTCTCAATCAATAGCGAATGCACTCTATTATGTGAGTGATGGTAAAAAAGATCATATTTATTTACAAAACCATATATTCGATCCCATTGGTACAGGAATTGGTCACAATCTACCTACTTTTTATAAGGCACCCTTAAGGTTCCCTTATGCAATATTTCCACCAGCAACTCCAATGATAGAGCAAATGCGAGCGTTACGCGGCTTTAAATCTAGTACCCATAGGTGTTATGGTAATGCGGGTGATGCGTGTGAACGTGATTATGGAACACATCATAATGATAATACAAAAATTTATGCACCTCATGCAATTTTGGATAATTTAGGTTTAGGTTATTTATGGAGAAAAAAATGAATACACTGTTTAAATTATTGAGTGGGATAGTTTTATTAAGTATAGCTGGATGTGACATTGAAAACATTGACAAACCTGCTCCAGGGTACGTGAATATGTGGGAGAAGACAGGAGCAGATTCTACTGAGGTAGGAAAAGCCTTATTAGAATGTGGAATGCCGAGTCTTATCGATCCTGATTCAGAAAATAGAGAGAGAAGCAACAATGCAAAAGCAACAACTTATGCTTGTATGATTCAAGCAGGATTTCACTATAAAGATAAATGGGGAGGAACTTGGTGTCAAAACTATAAAGCCGAAAACTTGCCCATTTGTCAGCCTAGTGCTGTCATCCCGAAGAGAAGTGTCGAAAAGCGCTTAAACAGCCCGTTTTGTAAAAGAAGTCCAGTACAACCTGAATGCAAGCCTTAAGTGACGATCAACAATCCGCCATCTTTGCCTTTGCTTGGAATGGCGGGATTGTTTCCTCACGCACATTATTTAACGGATGAAGAACAACAGAATTTACAAAAAGGTTCTGATGGCAAGGTTCATTTTTTCCTCAATGGTATTCTTACAACACCCTATGAGGCGGCTGTTTATGCAGAGCAACATGCGGAGAATAAAAATGTACCGCTTTATTTTGTTGTGTTCCCAGAAGCCGATTCTGCTATTTCAGAACTTCTGGTCGCGGGTTATCAGAAGTTTATGGAAAATAACTTTTTGGGTTTGACCAATTCAACACAAGAAGCAAAAGATCTAATGTCTCGCTATGGTAACACGGGATTGCATTTTGATGCCCATAGTCGTGGCAGTTTGACAGGCTTTAATATGATGAATTCTTTCAAACAAGAAGGTGTAAATGATGTAGCAGGCAATACAACGATCAGTTTCCATGGACCAGCGGCTAATGTTTTGGCGGCATCCGGTTTGTTAGGTTATGTGAGTGGTGGCAAACAAACCACTATTGGTTTTGATGGGAATAGATATGACTTTGTAAGCCGATGGATTGGCGGCAATGGCTATACTTACGAGACAATACCTGCTGGTAGTAACTGGTGGAAAGAAACATGGAATATGTTCTCAGATCCCATAAATCCCCATACCTGTCTTGGAGACGCGGGCGATAAGTGTAACGTGCGTTATGGCTCATCTCATCGTGAACAAGTTCCTTCAAGTAAATCATGGAGTAAAAAATGAAACAAACCTTAAAATTATTAAGTGCTGTAACTCTATTCAGTATCGCTGGATGTCAGTTTAATAAGCCTCCTTCAGGATACTTGACTGCTTGGGAGAAGCCAGGAGCAGATTTTACTGAAATAGGAAAAGCATTATTAAAATGTGGTATGCCAACGCCTTATGATGTATTTCCAGAAAATAGAAAGCAGAGCATCAATGCAAAAGCAACAACTTATGCTTGCATGATTCAATCAGGATTCCGCTATAAAGATGAAGAAGTAGCAAGAGCGGGAGGGTGGTGTTATACTTTTAGAGCCGAAAACTTGCCCATTTGTCGTCCAGGTGCTGTGATCCCGAGGCCCAGTGTCAAGAAGCGCTTAAACAGCCCTTATTGTAAAAAATATAAAAATGCACCTGAATGCAAACCTTAAGTCTTGCTAGTGATGATCAACAATCCGCCCTCCGTGCCTTTGCTTGGAATGAGGGGATTGTTTCCTCAACCAACCATTTCAATATTGTTCACCGTTGTTTTAAACAACGGTGACAGGAAATATCAACAGGTTTATGAGCTGTTTTATCGTAAAGAAACCCACTGAAGGAGGGGAAGAATGAAGAAAGTCTTGCAATTATTGAGCGGCATAGCTCTGTTAAGTATAGCTGGATGTGAGTATAAAGCTGAGGTTCCCTTATCAGCTTGGGAATTATGGGATAAGCCTGGTGCAAATACAATTGATATAGGGAAAGCGCTGTTAGAATGTGGCATGCCAACACCTTATAATCGTGATGAATACAACAGAAAGTTAGACGGAAATGCGAACGCATTAATTGAAGCTTGCATGGTTCAAGCAGGTTTTAGATATAAATCCGGATATTTGAGTTCGTGTGAGTTTTTTGATGCTCGTTTTCCGATTTGTCATTCAGGTGCTGTCATTCCTCAAAGAAGTGTTAAGAAACGCCTGAACAGCCCCCATTGTAAAAGAAATAGAAACAAGCCTGAATGTCTACCGTAGTTTTTTGATGATGGTATGATTAAGAGTAATCTTTAGTTTTTTTATCTTTTGCATAAGTGTGTGGGCCAATTGTATCGGCACTCAACATGTTTCAAATTGGTATGGACAGAGGAATATAAAACATCGACAAGCTTATAAGCAATCTTATCATAAAAAATCATTGAAGGAGAGAAAAAATGAAAGCAACTTTAAAGTTATTGAGTGGATTGGCTTTGCTTATTATAGCTGGATGTTTTCCAGGTCCTTACCAGGCTGTGGATGTATTAGAGAAGCTAGGAGAAGATAAGATTGAGATTAAAAAAGCACTATTAGAATGTGGAATGCTGAATCCTCATGATGATTATATGATGGATTATAGAGAGTTAAGTATAAATGCGAATACATCTATTTATGCATGTCTAACCCAAGCAGGTTTTCATAGTAAATTAGGAGGGAAGTGGAGAGATCGGTGTAGAAATTATAATGCCGAAGATCTTCCGATTTGTGTGCCAGGTGCTGTCATTCCAAAACGAAGTGTCAA
This sequence comes from Bartonella sp. AP331QHHD, assembly GCF_042195905.1. Classification (NCBI taxonomy): domain Bacteria; kingdom Pseudomonadati; phylum Pseudomonadota; class Alphaproteobacteria; order Hyphomicrobiales; family Bartonellaceae; genus Bartonella; species Bartonella sp. AP331QHHD. The sequence continues at coordinate 1,260 of NZ_JBHIPG010000056.1, read as the reverse complement.
GAAGCGTTTAAATAGCGCTTATTGCCAAAAATATAAAAATAAACCAGAATGCCAACCTTAAGCACTGTTTGTGATGATCAACAAACCGCTATCCTTGCCTTCACTTGGAATGGCGCGATTGTTCCCTCAATCCATCATCTCAATATTGTTCACCGTTTTTTTAAGCAGCGGTGACAGGAAATATCAACAAGCTTCCGAGCTGTTTTATTGTAAAGAAACCCACTGAAGGAGGGGAAGAATGAAGAAAATCTTAAAACTATTGAGTTGCATAGCTCTGTTAAGTATCACTGGATGTGTTAACTCAATTCCCTCACTTTCTCCAGCATTATGGAGAAATAAAATACTTTTAGAATGTGGAGTACCGGACCTTAATAAGGTTGTGGCGCTAGATTTAAATCAATTTGCCAGTATTGAAATGTGTATGGCGCAATCAGGTTTTCGCCCTAGCTTTACAATACAAGAATGGTGTGAAAATCATAAATCAGACAACCTTCCCATATGTCGTCCTGGTGCTGTCATGCCTCAGCGAAGTGTTGAGAGACGCTTAAATAGCCCTTATTGTAAAAAGCATTCAGAACAACTTGAATGCAAACCTTAGGTCTTGCTTCAGCAGAGAAAGCTTTGAATTTACACCAAATAAAGTTCCAGGTTGATGAGCTTGAGAAAGCCTTGTCCGTTCTTACGTGACAAGGTTTTCTTTTTATGCCGCGTCGTTATAACGTTGCTGTTTTGCTTGCTCGATGACATTCAAAAGATCTGATTGTAACCAACGGGATAAAAAGCCAAATTTTAAAGGTTTTGGGAGAGAGCCATTGGTTACATGACGCCGGAATGTTGAAACACTCATATGAAGCAGTTTTGCACTTTCACGGTCAGTTAAAAGAATATCATTTTCTGTCATACTAAAATCCTTTCACTCTCAAAAAATGGCAACAAATCATAACCATTTATTAACCACATTTTGGTTCATTTAGAAAGATGTTTTATTCATAGAAAACAATATTTTATTATACAATTTCTAATGTGATAATTTATGAATCTTATTGAGAAAGAATGAGAGAGAAGAGAGCTAAAGTTATCCACAGATAATGGGGTTATTCCCCCATATCTTAAGATTGACCCGTGACATAAGCCGCCCATTTATCCATATAAACACGGCGCTGTTCTAGATAATCAGTACGACGATAGGCACGCTCTACTTTACCGCCTACTGTATGACTTAGAATAGTTTCTGCGACTTCATAAGGGGCATCGGTTGTT
>NZ_JBHIPG010000055.1:0-19610 GCF_042195905.1 Bartonella sp. AP331QHHD | reverse complement strand
GGAAAAAGCCACTGACGCTGTTAATAAGGCTGTTGATGCTGTTAAAGAAGCGCCTGAAGCAGCCGATAAAGCAGCATCTGATGCGGTGGAAAAAGCCACTGACGCCGTTAATAAGGCTGTTGATGCAGTGAAAGAAGCACCTGAAGCAGCTGATAAAGCAGCATCTGATGTGGTGGAAAAAGCTACTAGTGTTGCGGAGCACCAAGGGATTATTTTAGAGAATCAACAGGCTTTATTTAAAGATTATGATTTAGATAAGCTTTTGCATAAGATACGAATGGTGCTTGAGCATAACAGTTTAAAAAATGTTAACAAGCAGTTTCACGAGCTTTTTGATACAGAAGCCTCTTCTGTTTATTCTTGTTCTTTTGAAAAGTCTGCTGTAGATGAAAAATCTCAGACTGTAAAGGAAGAGATGGAGCAGGACCATAGTACAGGTGACCAGACAAAGGTTGCTGCTGTGGAAGCTAAGGTGGAGAGCCATGACCATGAAAACAGTCAACCTTTTAACAAAGCGCATGAAGTAAGTGCTCCAATTGAAGCACATCAGAGTGACAATCTTTCTTCTTCTAAAGCTTTGTATAAGGAAGGGTATGATTTTATTCGTTCTGCTAACTATGTTGATGCTGAAAAAAGCTTTTGCGCTTTTCAAAATCGTTACAAAAAAGATTCTTTGAGTGATGATGCTTTATTTTGGTTGGCCGAATCTTTGTTGGGGCAAAAACGCTATCATGAAGCAGCACAAGTTTATCTTACCGCATGGTATGCAGATAAAAAGAAGCTCTATACCTCCGAGATTTTACTGAAATTAGCAAGAAGTATGGTCGCTCTTGAGCCAAATAAAGACGATTGTGCTCATTTTGTGAAAAAATCAAAACGTCAACAAACATTAGCATCTGTTTTTTGTAAACCTGCAAAATAAACAGCGAGGTCGTTTTCGGTGTGCGTTAGACTGGCAAGAAATCTCTTTAAAACATCGGATTTTATTCAATGTCAGAAGTTGATTCTTGCCGTCTCAGGGGGAAGTGATTCTTTGGCTTTGATGTTTTTGGTCAAAGAGCATTTGGAAACACTCGTATTTCCTCCAGAAATGATTGTTGTCACGGTTGATCATCAATTGCGTAAAGAATCGATGCGTGAGGCAGAAACTGTTGCGAAAATTTGTCGTGTCCATGATATTCAACATATCACTGTGCGATGGGAAGGCGAAAAGCCAAAGACGCATATTGCTTCCAGCGCGCGTGTTGCACGCTATGATCTCTTGGTTAAAGAAGCACAAAAACAAGGCGCATCACTTATTATGACGGGGCATACACTCAATGATCAGGTTGAAACCTATCAAATGCGGTATCAACGTCTCCAAAAGAATAGAGGTGCTTTATATAGTGAAGCTGTTGCCATGCGCGATGAGGTTTATGCCAGTGGTTTTGCTGGTATTTTGCGCGGTGAAGCCGAGGGTATACGTGATGAGGATCATACCAGAAAAACAAAAAAAAATATTGCCGAAAAAAACTATGGTCCCCTTTATGAGCGCGGTTTATCCTGTATTCCGCGTGAGGCGTTGTTGCATAGAAAAGTGCGTTTGATTCGGCCACTCCTTGGTGTAAAACGCCAAACATTACGGAATTATTTACGCTTACAAGGACAAACATGGATTGATGATCCAACCAATGAAGATCGCAATTTTGAACGTGTGCGCGTGCGTCAATCTCTTTCTCCACAAAAATTGGCTTATATTGCTCAAAAAATAAATGAAGCCGCATTGCAGCGTCGTCAACAAGCCAAAAATATTGCTGATTTGATCTTAGCGCTGGATATTACTGTCCAACATGGGCGTTGTTCCATAGCAAAGCCTGCGCTGTTTTTACAGAAACATTCCAGTTTTCCTTTTGTGGTGGGGCTCTTTGCTGTGCTGATGGGAGGGGGATTTTATTTGCTCCCCAATCAGAAATTAAGCATGCTTGTTCAAAAACTCTGTCTCGATTCTTCAGAAAAGCGGCGTTTTACTTATGCGGGCTCTGTTATTGAATATAACAAGCAGGGAATTTCTTTGTGGCGTGAAGGGCGAAATATGAAAGAGGCTATTGTTGAGCCAGATAAAACTTTTATATGGGATGGGCGCTATCATATCACAAATCATGGATATGAGGCTATAAAGGTTGGAGCCGCAAATTTAGAACAGCTGAAATTTTTATTAAAAAATAGCGATTTTGAGCTTGAAAAGCCTCATTTTCCCTCTTTACAATCGCTGCTGATGATCTCAAATCATAAAGGGTATGATATTCCAGAGTTGATTTCTCAAGCAGTTGTTCATAAACATGTTATCGTCAAGCGGATTATGGCACCTTTCGATTGGCTTTCCTCACGAGAAGATGCTGCCTTGGTGAATGTTGTGGAACCTTTTTTTAATATTGAGGTGAAAAGATAAAGGAAAATTACTCTAAAAGAAAATAAACAGCTTCTCATCCCTTGGCAAGGGGCTGACAAGGTTATATGTTAAGGGGAACTGTTTGAAATCTATATTTGATTAAGTGGGCTGAATATGAATTCCAATTACCGCTCTCTCCTTATTTGGGGAGTTATTGCATTGATTTTGATTGTGTCGTTTTCTCTCTTTAATGGAGATAGCCAACGTTCTGGTGGTGGAGAAGTCTCCTATTCTGAATTTTTGCAAAAAGTTGAGAATAATGAGTTGAAATCTGTGACCATTCAAGGTCAAAAATTAACAGGAAAAACCATTGAACATAGAGCTATTTCAACCTATGCTCCTCGCGATCCAGGTTTGATACAAAAATTGGAAAGTAAAAACGTCAATGTTAAAGCTATTCCTGAAAGCTCTGGAAATAGCATTTTCCTCAATCTCCTCTTTTCCTTGTTACCTGTTATTATTATCGTGGGGGCGTGGGTCTTTTTTATGCGGCAAATGCAAAATGGATCACGCGGTGCAATGGGATTTGGGAAATCGAAAGCAAGATTGCTTAATGAAGCGCAAGGACGTATTACCTTTAAAGATGTTGCTGGCGTTGAAGAAGCAAAGCAAGATCTTCAAGAAATTGTTGAATTTTTACGCGAACCACAAAAATTTCAACGCTTAGGGGGGCGTATCCCACGCGGTGTTTTGCTTGTTGGTCCTCCAGGAACCGGTAAAACTTTGCTAGCACGTTCTGTGGCCGGTGAAGCCAATGTGCCATTCTTTACCATTTCAGGGTCTGATTTTGTTGAAATGTTTGTTGGTGTTGGGGCAAGCCGTGTGCGCGATATGTTCGAACAGGCTAAAAAAAATGCACCTTGTATTATCTTTATTGATGAAATCGATGCTGTTGGGCGCCATCGGGGGGCTGGTCTTGGCGGTGGAAACGATGAACGTGAACAGACCTTAAACCAGTTGCTTGTCGAAATGGATGGGTTTGAGCCCAATGAAAGTATTATTCTTATTGCTGCAACAAACCGTCCCGATGTGCTTGATCCCGCTTTGTTAAGACCAGGGCGCTTCGACCGACAAGTTGTTGTGCCAAACCCTGATGTTTCTGGGCGTGAACAAATCTTGAAAGTGCATGTGCGCAACGTGCCTTTAGCGCCTAACGTTGATTTGAAAATTTTGGCAAGGGGAACACCAGGATTTTCCGGTGCGGACCTGATGAATCTGGTCAATGAAGCTGCTCTTATGGCTGCAAGCCGTAATAAAAGAGTTGTCACGATGCAAGAATTCGAAGATGCCAAAGATAAGGTGATGATGGGGGCGGAACGACGTTCAACCGCTATGACACAAGAGGAAAAAGAACTCACTGCCTATCATGAAGCAGGACATGCTATTGTGGCTCTTAATGTGCCGGTTGCTGATCCTGTCCACAAAGCAACAATCGTTCCAAGGGGAAGAGCATTGGGAATGGTGATGCAATTGCCTGAAGGCGATCGCTATTCTATGAGTTATCGGTGGATGATTTCTCGTCTGGCCATTATGATGGGTGGACGTGTGGCTGAAGAATTAAAGTTTGGAAAGGAAAATATCACATCTGGTGCTTCTTCTGATATTGAACAAGCAACGAAATTAGCTCGCGCGATGATCACACGGTGGGGATTTTCTGATCTGCTTGGAAATGTAGCTTATGGCGATAACCAAGATGAAGTCTTTTTGGGTCATTCTGTTGCGCGAACACAAAATGTCTCTGAAGAAACAGCGCGCATGATTGATATGGAAGTGCGTAAGCTTATTGATGATGCCTATAAAAATGCGACAAACATTTTGAAAACAAAAAGAAAAGAATGGTTTGCTTTGGCACAAGGTTTGTTGGAATATGAGACTTTAACGGGAGCTGAAATTAACGAAGTTATTGCAGGAAAGCCTCCTTCACGCACACAGAAAGATGAGGGTGCTGCGCCACGGGGGTCTTCTGTTCCAAAAACTGGAAAAATGAAGACAGAGACAACAGTGGTAGATGAAAAAAGCGCTGAAGCAGCCCCTAAAACAGTGCTTCATAAAGCAGAGACAGATAAAGGCGAGGTAGGCAAAGCAGAGGCAGCTGTTGGGAAAAAAACAGCAAAATCCGGTAATGTTGAGCCTAAGGAGGCTCAGTCTAAAGAAGTGCAATCGGATGAGACTGAGAAAAAAGCGCAAAGCACAAAAGGCACCACAAAATCAGTCAACCGCTCTAAAAGTAATGCTGAAAAGAAGTCCAATACTGCGGGACATGATAAAGAAAAATAAGAATTATTTAATATCGCTTGAGTGACGATGTTTTAGGAAAACTTCTAATTTTTTTGAGAAAGGCGCAAGTTTTGTTTGCGCCTTTCTTGTAATATTTGCAAAAATATGGAAGCAAAAAATTAAGCAAAGCCGTTGTATTATGACGGCTTTAGCATGCTACAAGGCGAGGTGGACTGTTGCTTTTCTAATGTGGTAGGGTTGTGAGGTTAGGCGATAGATTTCCTTGCTGATTTTGTAGGGTATGAGGTTTGGTGCTGGGTTTCTTTACGGATTTAGCAAGTGTGTGAGATTATCCGTTGGTTGTATTAAAGGGGTGTATAGAGCATTTTGAGGAGATAATATTGCTTTTATGTGGAAGGGTGTAAACATAATTGCTTGAGAGTGGTTTAGATGTGTAGATGGTGAATAGGGGGCTTGATTGTTTAAATGCATGAAGGTTTAGATCAATGATCTGATTTTATACGGGGAGCGGGGGGACTATTGTACCAAGGGGGCTTGTTAGGGTTTTAAGGAAAAGCCAAGGGAAGAATTATATATTAAAGGAAAGAGGCATGGTGCAAAAATATTTTGGTACAGATGGAATTCGGGGGAAAGCCAATTCATTTCCTATGACACCCGATTTTGCCATGAAGGTGGGGATGGCTGTAGGGGTTTTATTTCGCTCACAACATCAATCTCATCGTGTGGTGATTGGCAAGGATACACGATTATCTGGTTATATGTTGGAAAACGCTTTGGTTTCAGGATTGACTGCTGCGGGGATGGAAGCTTTTTTATTGGGTCCAGTGCCAACCCCTGCTGTTGCAATGCTTTGCCGCTCTTTGCGAGCGGATCTTGGGGTGATGATTTCTGCTTCTCATAATCCGTTCTATGATAATGGAATTAAACTTTTTGGTCCTGATGGTTTTAAACTTTCAGATGATATGGAAGCCAAAATTGAACAATTGATCGATACAGATCTTTCAAAATCTTTAGCAAGTTCTGCCGAAATTGGTTATGCAAAACGGGTTGAGGGGGATATTTATCGTTATATTGAATATGCCAAACGAACTTTGCCGCGTGATGTTCGCTTAGATACTGTGCGTATTGTTGTGGATTGTGCCAATGGGGCTGCTTATAAAGCGGCTCCCCGTGCTTTATGGGAATTGGGGGCTGAGGTTTTTGCTATTCATGATGAACCCAATGGGACCAATATTAATCAAAAATGTGGATCAACCGATTTAAGCTCTTTAAAACGAAAAGTGCATGAAGTGCGTGCTGATGTGGGGATTGCTCTTGATGGAGATGGAGATCGTGTTCTCATTGTGGATGAAAAAGCACAAACGGTTGATGGAGATCAGTTGATTGCTGTAATTGCTGAAAATTGGCATAAAATGGGACGATTACGGTGCAATGGTGTTGTCACAACGATTATGTCAAATCTTGGACTAGAGCGTTTCTTGAATAGCAAAGGGTTGCACCTTGTAAGGACAAAAGTTGGAGATCGTTATGTTGTCGATGCCATGCGCCAAAAGGGATATAATGTTGGTGGTGAGGCTTCTGGCCATATCGTGCTTAGTGATTTTGGTACCACGGGTGATGGCTTGGTGGCTGCATTGCAGATTTTAGCCTGTATGAAGGAAAGTCAAAGCCCTATGAGCCAATTGTGTAAACGGTTTGAACCTGTACCGCAAATTTTAAAAAATGTAACGATTAAAAATAAAAATGTCTTGAAAAAAAATCCCGTCAAAGCGGCCATTGATCAAGCAGAGAAGCGGTTAGGAAAAGAGGCACGGCTGGTGATCCGCGCTTCTGGAACGGAGCCGGTTATCCGCCTTATGGCTGAAGGCGATGCACGAGAAGTATTGGACACTGTCGTGACAGAGTTGATGGATGTTATTATTCATCATGATGTACGCATGGGGACTGCACTTGAGGAATCTTGAATTTTTTGAAAAAATTATCAGATCATCTTTGAATAAAGGTCTGATTTTAATGCGGGATTTTGGCAATTACAAAAGGTATGATTATTAACTCTGTTAGTGATGTAATAACGGTAATGGATACTCTATCTACGAACAAATTAAATAAAAAAGGGAAAAGTCTAATTCTAATAACTACAATGCGTATAGATTTCTCTATAGTTCGTAAAATATGAAAAATATGCCTTTTTTTGATTTTCCTTTTTCTTTTACTTATTCGTAAACCGGTTATTAGTTTAACAGAGTTTGTAGGGGGTTATTAGTGTTATTCATTCTTTTTACTCGATATACAGCGGGTGCAGCGCCTCATGAACATCAAACAGCAATGGTCATTGTGGTTATATCATCTTGATGTTTCTAAGTGCCGCTGCCAATTGGAGATATGATACGCTCCTATTACGTTTAGCTCCTCCTAATTATGAACTTATACTTTTCCAATAATTAGTAGAATAATGAGAAAGAGATGAGAATGAGTAATTTTTTCACGACAGTTCTAATGTTTATAAAGTAAAAAAAGCCGTGTGATGTAAAAATAATGAACATTTTTTGTATCTTGGAAGGGTACACTCTATATTCATTTACAATTTTAAGATTTAAACATAAAAGGATTGAAGCCTTCTATAATACTGGTACGACTGAAGGGATTAGAACCGCCCATGCTCAAAAATTAAAGCGTATTCTAAGTGCTCTTGAAGGAGATGTATCGCCAAAAGATTTGAGTTATCCATCCTTTTAATTACATCTGCTAAAGGGTGATTTCAAGGATTATTAGTCAATTACTGTAAATGGAAATTGTTGCGTAATATTTCGCTTTGATAGCATAGATGTGGAAATGGTTGATTATCTGGATTGTCATCAAAAAGCAGGTCTAAACAATGATGAAGAATCCTTCACATCTCGGTGAATTATTGCGAGAAGATGTGATCAAAGAGCTTGGTTTATCCGTTAATGAAGCAGCAGAGTAGCTTGGTATATCTCGTGTAGCACTTTCTAGAGTTTTAAATGGAAAAGCCGCTATGAGTGCTAATCTTGCTATTAGGCTTGAAATGTCTGGTGTAAGCACAGCACGTGCTTGGCTTGCTATGCAAACAAATTATGATCTATCAAAAAAAAATCCTTAACAACAGTCCCATGATCAAGATTGCATAAAAGAGTTTCAAATGGCAGTTAAGTTTTTGCAACAGAAACGTATACAAGAGCTAAATCATGCGTATGAGCGTACAAGGTCAAAAGATGTAACGCGGGTAAGACAAGGAATAAAATCTTGTTTCTATAGTCTGTTTGGCTATAATAAATGTAAGCAAATGAGGGTTTTAATATGTTGAGTGAAGAGGAACTTAAGCTGCGTCGCCTCTATGCTGAAAATGCATTGGCAAGCCAACGTTTAGAGGGATTAGAGCCAGATCCGCTGGTTGTTGCACAAATGGAGCGTGTTATTATTGGAGAGCTTGAAACAAGTGATATCCTCAAAGATTATATGGAGAGGGTAAAACGTGGAGAAGTATAAGGGGAGCGGTGATTCTTATACTGATCCTGAAACTGGTGTGATGTATAATCGGCTTGGTATTAAAGACAAAGCCACACTGCAACGTGTAGAATCTACGATTTCTTATGTAAAATCTTTCGAATTTGTACATACTCCTATTGGTGGTAAGTTTGATCTGAATTACATGAAAGAGATTCATAGAAGACTGTTTGGTGACATATATGAATGGGCGGGACAAGTTCGTTTAGTGGATATTGCCAAAGGCAATAGTATGTTTGCTAGTTATAATCAGATTGAAAGTTATGCACCGAAGATTACGCAAAAGCTTGCAAAAGAACAGTATCTGCGTGGTCTTGGCGCTTATGACTTTAGCCAAAGGGCTGGGTATTACATGGGCGAATTGAATGCGTTGCATCCGTTTCGAGAGGGGAATGGGCGTACTCAGCGTGAATTTATGGTGCAACTGGCTCGTGAAGCTGGTTATCATATCAACTGGAAGGGTATTGAGCGACAAGAAATGACACGTGCGTCAATTGAAGCACATTTTGGTAATTCAGAATATCTATCTGCACTCATCTATAAGAACCTTATCAAGTTTACAGAAAATAAAAGGGATGATGTTTCTCAAGGTATTGGCAAAAATATTGCTTTTGGCGTTTATCTTAATAAAGAGTGCTTGGAACAACAAAAAGAGAAGATTGAAACTCCTTGGGATAGAGAAAAGACAAGTTTTGCTAAACGTCAAAAAGAAGAACTTGAACAATTACAAAATGATTTGAATGTTGTTGCAAAAGCAACAGAACGAGAGCCATACCTTGCTGCTTATATAGATAATTCTAATCTAGAACAGAAGGTGCTAAGCGCTCTTAGAAATAAAAAATCTTACATTGATGTGTTTAAGGAGTTAAACAGTCATTTAGCATCTATTTATAGAGATCCACAAGAGGCTGCGTTTAGGATTGAGCAAACGATTTTAGCAGGTAAAGGCGATAAACTTCCTGATATTTTGGATAGGGCACCTGATAGAGCGGGCGAACTGCGTGGGTCAGATCGTTTTATCGATAAATTGAAGGCTACAGGAAAAGAACGAAAAGAAGCGCTTTATCATGTTCCTCTTGCTGTTTCTACTATGAGAGAGCTTCAATCCTTTTATAAGAATTCTTATGAGACACATATGGATAGTGTTACACGGGAGCGTGAGCGATTGAAAGTTGAGGTTCCGTCACTTTCACAAGAAGCAGTGACTTTTATGAAAAATGTTGAAGCTGGTTGTGATAGTTATTCAAAGATACCAGAGCAGGTTAATCAAGAGTTTTTAAAGCTACAAAGTGTTTTAGATAAACGTTTTGGACATGATGCCATTCATAAATATGGTTTTGATTTATCAAAAGCAATCCCCAAAGAACAGTCTTATAATAAAGAACGCATAAAAGAGTTTCAAATGGCAGTTAAGTTTTTGCAACAGAGACAACAGGAGAAAATCAACGCAATAGCGCGTGCAAGATCAATAGATATGATACGGTAAGGGCAAGGATAAAGCCTTATGCTGTATAAGCCCTATTAAGCCATATGGCAAAAGAGAGGTAATCAAAAGAGGTTTAATATGGGTGTGACAAAAGACGTTGTATGTGCCTGCATAGATAGGGCGTTAAAAAAAATTCGGTGAAATATTAGCAAGTTTAGGACTTACGGTGTCTGATTTCATCCGTATTGCTTTGACAAAAGTTGTTGATGAAAGAGGATTGCCGTTTGATATGTATATTCTTCATGAGAAAACGCTTAAAACTTTTGAGAAAAGTGATAAGGGTTAAGAGAAGTGACAAGGGTTAAGAGATATAGCTGAAGATAGGTAAGATTTGTTTTGTCATTTGGATATTTGATATTTCTGATCATTCACTTCAAGTTAGCTTTTCATTTACATCATTATCGTTATGGGTGTTTCCGTATATTGAATGATGTATGCAAACCGTGATTGAAATGGCAGCTTATTGAATTTCTGTGAAAGAAGAAGGCATATCGCCTGAATAATTATTTGATATTGTTTCTTTTATTGCTACTCATTCAGATGTTGGTGGTTTTATGCAAGGAATGAGGTGAAGCCAAGGAAAGTTAGGTTTAAAAGCATAAGAGTAAAAGTGGGGGATATAAGGTTATACCCTTTTTTGGTGGTTAAAATATTCCGGTGTTGATCGAAGATATTTACAGTCAATCATCTTGAGGTAATTTGACAAAATCAGAGAGGAATGCGTTGAAGAAAATTTTATACTGCGCCTTGATGAATATCGAAAAGAATAATAATGGATAAGGCACATAAAGCAGGACCTCGTATATTAAAAGGTGTTTGTGAAGCTTTTGTCTGAAGCTAAAGGTGAAGCGGATACTAAATTTTGTATCGATATTCCTGCAAATATTGATGTCAAAAAAAATCAGAAAAAATATAGGGTTATAGATATCATTTTCGGCACGTTTTGGTTTTCCTGTGGGGCGCATTCGTGATTGGGAATGGGGATGATATTTTTACTTCTTTTTACTTGTTGTTTTCGATTATTGACACTGAACTTGAAGCTATGGTGGTAATTTAGCACGCGATGATATCCGCGGCTTATAATCGTGTTTTTAAGAAAGCTCTATTGGTATAGTTTTTGCTTATAAAAAAGGGTGTGAGGGGTAGCGTTTTTTTAAAAAGCATCACGGCGTTTGAAAGGGTCGTAATAGATTTCTGTTACACGAAATTTTCCTTCGAGGCGTTTACATTGGATGATGACATCAATCATCGAGATTAATAAGCCGCGGATATCATCGCGTGCTAAATTACCACCACCGTCACTTTCTTTGACTAAAAGGGTCATTTGTTCAAAGGCTGCAAGGGCTGTTGAGGCGTGGACGGTGGTAATGGAGCCGGGGTGACCAGAATTGACATTACGGATATAGTAAAAGGCTGTACCATCACGCAGCTCTTGTAGAAGGATTCTGTCGGGGCGCATGCGTAAGCCTGATTCAAGCAGTTCTTTTGCGCCTGCTTTTGCTAAGCCTTGGTTATCTTTTGAATAAAAGAGCTGCACTTTGTTGGCGTGCGGAACGACAAGTTCTGGTGTGTCTTCAATGGTGAGAATTCGTTCATAGTCAGGGATTTTTGCAATCAAAGCTTTGGAGAGGGTTGTTTTACCAGAACCGGTTTTTCCCGATATTAAGATATTTTGTTGTGTAATAACGGCTCTTTCTAAAAAGGTGCAAAAATCTTTCGCGATAAAGAGATCTGTTAGCTCTTTGTCTGTATCAGAGAGTTCGGATAATCGTTCTGTCATTTGTTGCGTGGGTGTGAAACTGGTGTTTTGGGCAACAGAAAAAAGATTGTTTTCATGTAAACTTTCAAGAGAAAAAGTGCGTGATGAAGGTTTACGAATGGTCATGCTAATGGTATTGGCTGCAACTGCTGGAGGCATAACAATTTGTATGCGTTCGTTGTTTGGCAGTGTTGCGGAGAGAACGGGATTTTCTACACTGATTTTTTGTGTTGTGTAGGCAGCAACAACTTTTGCAATCCCTTCTAGTTCGCCGTAGGTTAGTTCTTTTAAGATGTGGGTTTGCCAACCATTGGGACCCTCAACGATTACTTCGCCAGGGCGATTGATAACAATTTCAAATAAATTTTCATCATTGAGAAAGTCATCTAAGATCTTTAATTTTGTTAAAACGATGGAGGCGCGTTCTGCATTTTTTGCTGATGGCATAATGTGACTTTATTGGCTTAATGAAAAAAGGAATAGCTGGGAGTAGAGCGGTTTCTTTTGCTCTTTACGACTAGTTTATAGACAGAGGAAAAATCGAGATCTTTTGCTACGAAAATGTTGACGAGTTCGCCTTGAAATTTTTCTAGGGTAGGAGGGATGTTGATTTGATTTTCAAGAGCAATACTGGCGGCCTCTTTTCCAGTGTTGTTTGCGCCTTCAAAACCGCCACCTCCAGAGTTGTTTGAACCTTCTTTATTGGAATTTCCTACTATTTTATTTGTTAAAACTGTTGTGGCACCATCAATAACGGTCAACAAAAGGGAAGAGCCAAAGCGTTCCCACCAATGGGTGTTGATGTTGCCATCAAAACCGGCTCTGCCTAAACTGTCGGTTGCGGGTGAGGCAAGGGGAATGATAACGCCGGTTGGGGTTTTTGCTCTTGTCCAGAGTACAAAGAGGCGAGATTGACCTTGTTTTATCCCTCCGCGGTATTCGCCAATCACTTGGGTTCCTTTATCAAGCAAAACAACGCGCCCATTGTCAGAGAGGATATCACGGTTGATGATGCAGCTTGCAAAGCCTGGTTGCTCACTGTTTAATGCGGTTTCTAAGATACAGGGAATAGAGGTTCCCATGGCGATGATAAAGTTTCTATTGCCGATGAGTTTTGCTTTTGCTTCTTCTGTTTTGGTAGGCTTTAATAGGGTTGCAAAATTTTGTGTGTCTTGAAGGGCAGGAGAATTTTGCGCATTCGCGAGATTTTCAAGGGCATGGAATTTTTCAAAGGGGTTGAGAGTCGTGTTGACGATGTCTTTTAATTGAGATTTAGAGCCTTTGGCAAAAGCGAGAACAGGGGCACGTCTTGCGGCATCAAGTAGTGGGTCATCTTTTTTGGGTTCTTGTGCGAGTGGTTGTGGGGGTGGTAAGGTTATTGGCGCTATGTTGGCACGCGGGTCAGAGGGCGCGAGCTCTAAAGGGGCGAGGGAATTGTGAAAGCTTTTTTCTTGTTTTTTATGAGCTTTTGCGGTGTCTTTTTGTTCTGTGGGGGAGGATAAGATGTTCCAGAGCACATAGCCGCAGATTCCTATACAGGCTATTGCGACAACTATTTTTTTGCCGGCGGTTTTGGCGCTATTGTTTTTGCCATCCCCAATAGATCCGCGATCTTCGATGATTGGTTTATCACTCATGTGTTGTCCCCTTCAATTCCCGCTTATTTAAAGATCTGATGCAACTTTACGTTCAACAGATGGTGAGGTTGTTCCGGTATTTGGATTGGTGCCTTTTGGTTGATAGGCTTCGTTAAAGACGCATAGGACGTTTTTTCCCTGTCTTAGGGTGAAGCGTGCGCTAATGGCATGGACAATCACCATGTTGCCTCTTGTGGTTTTGGGAACCAGCGATTCTGTACCGTCATTGCTGACAATGTAAATGGCAGGGATTTCTTGGTTGTCTGGAAATGTAAATGTTGTTGTTTTGCCATTGTCATAAACGGAGGAGGGTTCAAGAGTGATAGAGCCTTGAGCGGTGTAAGCCCAATTGCGAGGTCCGTAGGTTTCAGAAGCGTTGAAGACATTATCGATACGCTGGGCTTGTTGTTTTTCTTGTCGCATAAGGGCTGCGAGTCTTCTTTGTTCTGCTTCTTCTTGTGGGTAGCGAAATTTCACAAGGAAATATGTTTCTTGTCCAGAGGAAATTTCTCCATCTTTGACCATGAGTTCAAATTGATAGGAGCGCTTTGAGCCATCAAGCTTTGTGGTGACGACTTGGAGATTGGTAATGGGTTGGACTTCCCGCGCTTTGAGGAAAAGAATATTGCCAGCGGGGGCGACTTCCCATGCAACGCTGTTGCCAATTGCTACATGGGCAATTTCTTCATTGGGAGAAAATTCTATTTGTACCGATGAGCGTATGGAGCCAATAATTTTTGTGACATTATAGGCATCATAGTTGATAAAGCGAATGCGGCTATCGCTTGGCGCACGGGTGGGAAAAATACTGGCATGGCTAGGCGTTAAAGAAAGGGTAATAGCGATGTTAAGAATGAGAAAAAGAATTTTTTTTGTCATGATCAGTTGACCACTTCCGGATCGGTTCTATATTCACTAACAATAAACCCTAGAGGATTTATCAAACGGTTTTGGACAGAGATAGGGGCATTGATGTATTCAAAGGTAAGTGTTGCAACCCAGTGGGTGATGAATTCTTTGTTGTTGTCGTTGTCGTGAATGGTTCTGTAGTAACGCACTTGGGCAACATCGTCATTGATAAAGGAGATTGATTTTATTGTTATTGTAACAGCGGCGTGTTTATAGAGAATTTGAGGACTTTGGGGATTTCTTGCTCCATACCAGCTGGCAAATCTTTCCTGTTCTTCTGAAGAAGAGAGGAGGGAGACGGTTTGGAAGTTGTGTTGTGTTTCTTCTGTGGTGAAGCCTTCACGGGAGCGGACATATTTTGCAGCAAAGTAGCGTGTGATTGCTTCGTCGACATTGGTGGGACCTTCTTTTAAGGCTTCCACAACTTCGGTGATGCCGGTTGAATTGTCGACGCGGATGACAAAAGGTTCCACGGTTTTAAGGGGTGTGAGGGTGATGACCGCGAGAGAAGACAGTATTGCAACCGCAACGGCGATGCCGGCAATGGCAAGCGAGACGCGGGTGGTGCGGCGTGAGGCGAGCATGCGATCTTGATCAAACGAGCGTGCTTCAGCAATGTATTGTTCTATATCTTTTTCTTTCATGCTTTTTGCCCGCAATTTTTGTAAGATTTGATTTCTTCATCCGTTAATTTTTGTGCCAGAAGCATTTCCAGCTTACCTTCTTTTAGGGGTGAAGGGGTGTTGTTACTGATGATGATGGGCGTGGGCGTGGGTTTTTTCCCTTCCCAATTCCACATTGATCTGTTGAGTGGACGTTTAGAATATCCATCACATTTTGGGAGTGACTTCAGTGTGTTTGGTGAAGACACACAGCCACTGAGAAAGAGAAATGGTAAGATAATCCCAATTTTTTTAAATTCCCGCATTTGAACTTAGTGCTCCCTTATTTTCGAGATGAGTTTTTGTAGACCATGAAGAGCGGCTTTACCACCTACATTAGCAAGGTGACCAGCTTCTTTAGCGGCACGGAAAGCTCCTTTTCCAGCAATTTGTCCTGCACCTACACCTAATTTTGTTGAGCCTGTGAGGGAAGCTCCACCAGAAGCTAAAGCTGATGCTATATCAGGTAATTTGAGGAAAATCAAAATGCCGCAACTGGCAATAGAGAAGAATTGGACTAAGGAAATTATCATATCTAGAACACTACCTGAAAGGATGGTTGTTGAAAGATCAACATATAGACCACCAACTATAACTACTAATACCTGCAAAATGATGAAGTTTGCTGTTTGATTTAACCATGCCTCTGTAAACCTTCTTGTTGAGGAAAACATATAAAGGCTTATAAAGAGGGGCCCCACTGATATAACGAGAAATAAACCAATTTTAGCAAATATTGAGACGAAAAAACCAATAGCACAAAAGAAAGCAGAAATTACTAAGCAGACAAGGCCAGCAAGCCAGTAAACAACAAACGTAAATCCATTTTCGTTGTTTGCTGCATCAAAAACGTGTCCAGCAGCAGTTTGTATCATATTATCCCATACATTTTTATCCGAGTGTGCTCCTTGGGTGACATTTGCAATGGCATTCGGCAGATCATTGAAAAATATATCCCTAACCCACGCATTATAAAGAGCGGCGTTTGTGGCGAGTGAAACAATGATGCCAAGTTTGAAAATTGTTGCTATAAAGTCCCACAAAGGCATGGAAGAACGCCCATAGATAATATTGTACCCTATAAATATAATGTAGATTGTACAAGATGCTTTAAGCGGAGTAGATAAAGACGATGAGAGATTTCCAATGGTGTTATCCATTACCCTTGTAAGGGGCTCCATCAATCCGTTGTCTATCTTGGTAAATATATCATACGCTGCCATTGTCTTTCCTCCGCTCCTTATCATATGGGGTTCGTGTTCCATACGGAGTCAAATTTTTATGATTTAATTACTGTCCTCTTTCTTTTCAGATTGTTCTTTCATTTTTTTCTTATCGTCATTTTTACGATATTTATTTAGATAGTTTTGAAAGGATTCTTCACGAAGTTCGTCTAGTGCTTTTCCTAAGTTTTCACAATTTTGAGGAGATTCTGTTTTAGAAGGCTTTTTCCACATACATTTAGGTGTCCACTCATTACGTAATTTTTCGTCTTTTTTAAATTCTGCTACGCTGTAGGTTTTTTCACATCCAGCCGTGATGAGCCCTGTGCAAAGTAGCAATGTTGTTATGAGAACTTTATTCATAGATATTTCCCCTTCTTTCTTTCAGTTTTACAAGGTTTGAGCACAATCTTTAAATTCTGCTTGTGTTATCGGTTTTTTATAACCAGTAATGATAAATCTAGGGCAGCGACATAATCTTGCCATAAATCTATTGTATAGTCTGTAATGTTCTTTAAGTTGAGCAGCTAAAGCGCAATAGCGATGTGTAATGGTGCTATCCATTGTCTTTGTAAGGGACTCTATCAACATATTGTCGATATAAGAAAATATGCCTTTGCTTTCTACTGCCATTGAGATGCTCCGCTCTTCATTATGTCTTAATGGTTATTTTGTTGTTCTTCTGCCGCCCGTTCTTTTTCTCTTCGTTCTTCCTCAGCACGCTCTTTCGCTTCTTGTTCAGCTAATTTTTTTTTAGTATTAGCTTCCATTTTTTGAAGTCTGGCTCTCATTTCGGCTTCGGAATCTCTAATCATTTTTTGAAACTTTTCATCATCTTCACGCTCTCTTTCTTCAGCTTTTGCTTCATATTCTTTTTCAAGTTCTAAAAATGCTAACCGCATGTTTTCACAATTTTTTGAAGTTCCTGCAAATCCACATTTCGCATCCCACTCTAGGCGTAATTTTTCATCTTTTTTAAATTCTGCGACGCTATAGGTTTTTTCACAGCCAGCAGCGATAATTCCAGTGCCAAGTAGCAATGTTGTTATGAGAACTTTATTCATCGATATTTCCCCTTTTTCCTTTCAGTTTTACAAGTTTTGAGCACAATTTTTAAATTATGCTTGTGTTATCGGTTTTTTATAACCAGTGATGATAAATCTAGGGCAGCGACATAATCTTGCCATAAATCTATTGTATAGTCTGTAATGTTCTTTAAGTTGAGCAGCTAAAGCGCAATAGCGATGTGTAATGGTGTCATCCATTACCTTTGTGAGGGGCTCGATCAACCCGTTGTCTATCATGGTAAATATATCATACGCTGCCATTGTTTTTCTCCGCTTCTTATCATACGGGTTCGCGTTCCATACAAAGTCGAATTTTTATGCTTTAATTACTGTCTTCTTTCTTTTCAGATTGTTCTTTCATTTTTTGTTTATCGTCATTTTTACGATATTTATTTAGATAGTTATCAAAATTTTCTTGACGTACTTCTTCTATTGCTTTGTCTAAATTTTTACAATTTTGTGAATCTCCTGTCCATCCACACTTACGTCTCCATTCATCGCGTAAATTTTTATCTTTTTTAAATTCTGCGACGCTATAGGTTTTTTCACAACCAGCAGCCATAAGCCCTGTGCAAAGTAGCAATGTTGTTATGAGAACTTTATTCATAGATATTTCCCCTTTTTCCTTTCAGTTTTACAAGGTTTGAGCACAATCTTTAAATTCTGCTTGTGTTATCGGTTTTTATAACCAGTGATGATAAATCTAGAGCACAGACATAATGTTGCCATAAATATATTATAAAGTGCACAAAGCTCTTTAAGTTGAGCAGCTAAAGCGCAATAGCGATGTGTAATGGCGCTATCCATTGCCTCTGCAAGGGGATCCATCAACATATCATCTATGTCAGTAAATACGCCTTTCGTTATTATTGCCATTTAGATGCTCCGCTCTTCATTATGTTTTAATGGTTATTTTGTTGTTCTTTTGCCGCTCTCTCTTTTGCTTCCTGTTCTTCTTCAGCACGTCGCTTTGCTCTTTGTTCTTCTAATTTTTTTTGAGTCTCAGCTCTCATTTTTTCAAGATCAGCTTTTTGTTTCGCCATAAATTCTTCATATCTTTTGCGATTGTTCTCTTCCGCTTGACGCTCTCTTTCTGCTGCTTGTGCCTGACGTTCCTTATCAAGTTCTAAAAATGCTAACCGCATGTTTTCACAATTCTTTGAAGTTCCTGCAAATCCACATCTAGCATCCCACTCTAGGCGTAATTTTTCATCTTTTTTAAATTCTGCTACGCTATAAGTTTTTTCACATCCAGCCGTGATCAGCCCTGTGCAAAGTAGCAATGTTGTTATGAGAACTTTATTCATTATTTATTGTCCTGTTGTTGTTTAGCGCGCTCTTCTGCTTCTCGTTCGGCTTGTTCTTTTGCTTTTCTTTTTTCTATTTCAGCTTTTAGTTTTTTTATTTCAGCTTGCCTTGCTTGATGTTGAGCTTCCATTGCGGCATCAAATCTTTCCATCGCTTTACGGTTTTCTTCTTCGCGTTCACGCGCTCTTTCTTCAGCTTTTGCTTCATATTCCTTTTCAAGTTCAAGTTGTGCTAATCTTAAGTTTTCACAATTTTTTGCAGTTCCTGCGAATCCACATTTAGCATTCCACTCTTCCATCAATTTTTTATCTTTTTTAAATTCTGCGACGCTATAGGTTTTTTCACAACCAGCCGTGATGAGCCCTGTGCAAAGCAGCAATGTTGTTATGATGATCTTGTTCATGATTAATGACTGTCCTGTTTCTTTTCAGATTCTTGTTTATCGTCATTTGTTGAGCCAAAGCCTCTCCAATTTTTACGGGTTTCAAATTCAGCTTGCTCTGCATTTTTACAATTTTTCGAATTCAAATCCCCTGACGTCAAACATTTCACTAATACTTCTTCCATCAGTTTTTTATTTTTTTTAAGTTCTTCTACGCTGTAGGTTTTTTCACAACCAGCCGTGATGAGCCCTGTGCAAAGTAGCAATGTTGTTATGATGATCTTGTTCATATTTAAGCCCCTCTTTTCTCCCGTTTATTGACCACGGAGTTTTTTGGCAAAATCTTTATATCGTGCTGTAAATTCTTCGTAGCCACGTTGTTCTGCCGCTTTTTCTTCTGCTTGTTGAATCATCATGGCGGCTTGCATTTGGAGTATTTTTGCTTGGAGGTCTGCTTGTACCGCTGATAATTGTGCTTGAATGCCTTGAATTTTACCCGCATCTTTAGTACTTCCAAGTTCGTCAAGGAGCTTGGTAATGTTTTTTTGTGTTTCACTGGCTTCTTCGTAGACGTCTTGTCCTTTGGCTGCTTCTCCTACTACGCGCTGTTCGGCTTTTTTTACTTCTTGTGCGTAAAAAGCATCTACTGCCTCTTTTGATCCTGCGCCCCCTGCGGGCTCTTTGTATTTAAGCTCTTCTTGCCATTTTTGCGTGTTTTTGCTGCCACCGCCGCCGCCACCGCCACCACTGCCCATTGATTGTTGAAAGTGGTTAAAATCTGAAGGAAGGGCGCCACTGCTCCCTTGCTTGTTAAACATCTCTTTCAATCCCGAAATGTCAGGCTTGACATTTAAGGAGTTATATAACTGTTTCGCTTGATCGAGTTGGCTCTTTAATTGCTCAAGCTGTTGTGCACCTTGTTGAATTTGTTCTTGCAATTTGTTAAGTTGTTGTGTGCCTTGCTGGACTTGTTTCATTATTTGTCC
>NZ_JBHIPG010000054.1:0-1929 GCF_042195905.1 Bartonella sp. AP331QHHD | reverse complement strand
AACGTAAGATTTTTTATTTCTAAGAGCGCTTAGCACCTTCTGTTCTAGATTAGAGTTATCCGTATAAGCAGCAAGGTATGGGGCTTTTTCTGTTTCTTTCGAAACCCTATTCAAATCTCTTTGCGATTGTTCAACATTGTGCTCTTGTTTTTCAAATCTACTAAAAGCTGTCTTTGTATTCTCCAAAAGGGTCGTAATTTTTACCTTTTGTTTTTGCGATAATTCTTTATTGGTCTCAATGTAAGAGGAAACTTTTTCTCCTAGACTTTGCAAAACGTCAACATTTTTATTTTTTGTAAATTCAGTAAGGTTCTTACGAATAAGCTCAGACAGTAATTCAGAAGTACCATAAAGTGCCTCAATTGATGCCTTTGTCATTTCCTCTCGCGTGATACCGTCCCAGTTGATATTATAACCAACTTCACGAGCAAGTTGACCAATAAATTCACGCTGAGTACGTCCATTTCCCTCTCGAAACGGATGCAACGCATTTATTTCACCCATGTAATATCCAGCTCTCCGGCTGAATTCATCCGCATCAAGACCACGCAGATATTGTTCTTTGGCAAGCTGCTGTGTAATCTTCGGTGCATAGCTTTCAATCTGATGATGATAAGCAAATAAACAACCACCTTTGGTAATATCTATTGAACGGATCTTTCCTGCCCATTCATAGACGTCACCAAATAGCTTCTTGTGAATGTCTTTCATATGATTGAGATCAAACTCACCCCTAATAGGAGTACTATCAAGTTCATAAGACCTTATATAAGCAAAAGCAGACTCCAGACTGCTTAGTGTGGCTTGGTCTTTAATACCAAGCCGATTATACATCACACCAGTTTTAGGATCAGTATAAGGATCGTTTGTATTCTCATACTTCACCACGTTTTATCCGTTCCATAAGATCCTTGATTACATCACTTGTTTCAAGTTCTCCAATAATAACCCGCTCCATCTGAGAAACGACCTGTGAATCTGGCTCCAACCCCTCTAAACGTTGACTTGCTAATGCATTTTTAGCAGCAAAGCGACGTCGCTTAATTTCCTCTTCACTCAACATATAAAATCCTCCTTTATGCTGTTAAAGCCTTTTTAAGAGCACGATTTACAGCTTCTGGCTCGTTTTCAATGACAGAAAGCAATATCTTAGAAGATGTATCGATAGAATATCGTCCTTGTTCCCAATCACGAATACGACCGACAGAAAAGCCAAACCGTGCTGCAAATTGTGTCTGCGTTAAACCAATATTTTTTCTAATTTTTTTTACATCAATCTTTGCAGGAATATGAATACCAAACTTTGCGATATCAGCTTCACCTTTAGCATAGGAAAGAGCCTCACGTGCACCTTGTAATATACGTGATCCTGCTTTATTTGCCTTATCCATCATTTCTCCTTTTTGTATTCGTCTAAGAGTGCGGTTAAAATCCACTTAAGTTCATTTCTTTCTGCCTTGGTTAAATTTCCTTGAGACGATTTGCTGTAAACATCTAAAAGAAAAACCGGAATATCTTTACCACCAAAAAAAGTAATAATCCTATATCCGCCACTTTTACCTTTATGTTTTGTTGGAAACCGAACTTTTCTAGCGCCACCCGTACCTTGCATAAGATCTCCGGCATTTGGATTAGCTGCAATAAAAGAAACTATATCAAATAATTCCTCAGGCGATATACCTTCCTCTTTTGCAGAAATGAGATAAGCTGTTGTTTCAATGACTGTTTGCATATATTTTATATATACGGGATACCCGTATTATTGTCAAGCAAAAATATAGATCACTCTTACCTTACCGTATCACATCTTTTGATCTTGCACGCGCTATCGCATTGATTTGCTCCTGTTGTCTCTGTTGCAAAAATTTAACTGCTGTTTGAAGCTCGTTCACAAGCTTTTTATCTTGAGGCTGATTTTGGGGTATTGCT
>NZ_JBHIPG010000053.1:0-132419 GCF_042195905.1 Bartonella sp. AP331QHHD | reverse complement strand
AATAGAACAAGAGATGGAAAAGATTTTGGCAAAAGCTGCTTAAACCTATGGGGGTGCTCTCTCCTCCCAGCACCCCCACCCTTTCCTAACACTTTCAACACATGCGTGCTCCACGCTACGGGTGGATTGTACGCAAATCAAGGAAATAAACCATGGAAAATAAATATGAACTGACTGATGAAACAACTGAGGTTGATGGCAAAACTCTCCACCGCATTCGTGCCTTACGAGACTTTGGTGGTATTAAAGCAGACGACCTAGGCGGTCTTATAGAGCATGAAGGCAACTTATCCCATGAGGGCAATTGTTGGATTTGGTATAAGGCTTGTGTTTTTGGAGATGCCCGTGTTTATGGCAATGCACTTGTTTTCGATGAAGCAAAAATTTCCGATAATGCACGTGTTTACGAGAGCGCACACGTTTTCGATGAAGCGCGCGTTTACGGTCGTGCAGAAATTTATGGAGAAGCAAAAGTTTACGGTGATGCAAAAGTTTACCGTAGCGCACACGTTGATGACTATAACGCCATATCAACTGGAGAAAAGACCAGATGAAAAAATATGAACTGACAGATGAAACAATCGAAGTTGGGCGCAAAACGCTCCGCCGCATTCGTGCATTGAGAGATTTGGGGGACGTCAAGAAAGGTGATCTTGGCGGCTATATCGAGAAAGAAGACAATCTAAGTCATGATGGCAATTGCTGGGTTGGGGGTTATGCCAAGGTTTATGATGATGCTAAGGTTTACGAAAATGCACATGTTTACGGTTATGCCGAGGTTTACGACAATTCTCGTAT
Organism: Bartonella sp. AP331QHHD; assembly: GCF_042195905.1. Classification (NCBI taxonomy): domain Bacteria; kingdom Pseudomonadati; phylum Pseudomonadota; class Alphaproteobacteria; order Hyphomicrobiales; family Bartonellaceae; genus Bartonella; species Bartonella sp. AP331QHHD. The sequence continues at coordinate 131,621 of NZ_JBHIPG010000053.1, read as the reverse complement.
TTATGGCAAAGCAGAAGTTTTCGATGAACCATGCATTTACGGTCATGCAGAAGTTTACGGTGATGCATATATTTGCGGTGAACCGAACGTTTTTGATAATGCAGAAGTTTATGGCAATGCACAAGTTTACGAAGAGGCATACATTTACGATAGGGCGCGTGTTTACGGCAATGCGCAAGTTTACGGTGATGCGCATATTTACGGTCATGCAAAAATTTACGGTGATGCATGTGTATGTTGGAACGACTGGATTGATGACGATAGAAGAATCTCAACTAGAGAAAAAACCAGATGAGAAAATAACGAACTACTAATCTTATAGTATCTCTATAAGCCGTTTCTAACACCGAAAAACCAACTTTTAAACACCAGCGTGATTCACGCCACGGGGGAATTACATCTCAATGAAGGGGAATAAACATGCCACACCGCCCACCTACTATCACGCAACCAGCTATTGCTCGTGCTTTAAGAGAAGCTAAAAAACAAGGATGTGAACTCATAGAAATCAAACCTACAGGGGAATTATTAATTCATATCAATAAAACCATAACACCAACAACGACAGATAATACTTATAGCATTGACGATTTTCCACCACTTGAAAACGAGCAAGAAGACTACGAGACCAGCAAAAGTTGCCCCTCTGTCGACGGTATAAAGTTTTAGCCATGCCAAAACACCGTCCGCCGCATCTTGTTCGTGAACGTACACGCCATGGTAAAGTTATATGGTATGTACGTATTGGTCATGGACCACGGTTTCGGATTGAAGGAACCTATGGAACGCAAGAGTTTGTTGATAATTATACGCTGGCTATTAAACAAGCTCAAAATGGCTCCTCCAAAACAAAGAGGCGTACTAGACACACAGAAGGGTCTTTCGATTGGTTGTTGCATCAGTATTTACAAAGCATGCAATGGCATAATCAATCAGAATCTACTAAAAAAGTTAAATATCGAATTCTGAATAATGTTTCTAAACATATCGGTGATCGTGCATATAAAAGCATAAACAAACAACACATTCTTGAAGCCGTAGACAGAAGGCGAGAGACCCCCGCGGCGGCAAAACATTTTTTGACCTCTTTAAACGGTCTCTTTAATTGGGCGGTTGATAATGCCCTTTTAAATAGAAATCCTGCCTTTAATATAAAAGCACCAAAATCTTTAAACAGTGAGGGATTGCTGCCATGGCTAGAAGAGGACATAGACAAATATTATCACCGTTGGTCACATGGTACACATGAACGCGTCTGGATTGATGTTCTTCTTTATACAGGCTTGCGTCGTGGTGATGCCGTCCGTATCGGCTGGAAAGACGTCAAAGATAATATCATTTATCTCAAAACAGAAAAGAGCCAATTTAAAACAGATGTTTTTCTTCCTATTTTACCAGAACTAGAGGAAACCCTTAAAATTGGTCCCATAGGTAATGAAACATTTATTTGTGGTAAAGGTGGAAATAAGCTTGTCAAAGAAAGTTTTGGCAACCTCTTTCGTGAAGCATGTAATGCGGCGGGTATTAAAAAATCAGCGCACGGATTGCGAAAATTAGCAGCAACACGTGCAGCCAATGCTGGTGCGACAGTTTCGCAAATGAAAGCGCTTTTTGGCTGGACAGAAGATAAAATGGCATCTCTTTATACCAAAACAGCCGATAGAAAACGCCTTGCAATAGAAGCCATTAAAAAACTTCAAAAAGGTTAGAGCAACGGGCGGAAGCTAAAAAACTAAAGCCCCGTCAAAATTATAAACGAAATCAAAGCGACGTTTGATGTGCTTCAGAAACCAGAGGAGAAATAGGTGGTTGTGTCTGTTGCATTGTTTGCCATAAATTATAATTTGTTTGCATATCCAGCCAAAATTTCGCTTTACTAAAACCAGCTAGTTCTAATTTCACTGCAAGTTCGGTACTCATAGAGGCATGTCCGTTAATCACTCTTGATAGAGAAGCTCTTGTCATATGGAGATGATTAGCTAACTTTTGTATTGTTATCCCCATTTCGTCTAAGAAAGCTACTTTTAGAACTTCGCCCGGATGTGCGGGGTTATGCATCATTATTTTCGTTCCTTTCATCAATGGTAATCTTGATAATCAACAAGCTCCACATCTGTTCCTATAAAGCGAAAAGTAACACGCCAATTTCCATTCACCCATATAGAATAGTATCCTGTAAGTTCACCTTTAAGAGGATGCATTTTAAAGGCAGGTGCTTTCAACATTTCGGGCGTGGTAGCACTTGTTAAAGCCGTTAAGATAACGCGTAATTTCTTTACGTGATCTGGTCGAATAGCTTTTGTGGAACCTGTTGTATAAAATAATTTTAAGCCCTTATGTCTGAAACTCACAATTGCCATTAGCACCCCTTATCGTATACTATTACTATACGATTTATAAAAATAAGAGTCAAGTAAGATACTGGAAAATCTGATTACATATTTGGATAAAATGATTGAGAATAAGCTATAAAAAAGTTCGGGATAGACATAAAAATAAGTTAATAAAATCAATGGAATTAAAATTCCCTTACCTTTATATAAGTTATTGATTGCATATAAATGTAGCATTCCCACTCTGCTCATCATTTGCATAGACTGGATTGGTACCAGCGATAATATCAGCTCCAACACCATGGATGCTACCTTTGTGGGCTTGCATATTAACAGCGCGTCCTGCTTCTATTGTACCTGTTACCGCGGTAGAAGTCTGAACAGAGGCTTCTGCCTTCTCTGTCTTAAAGCCCACGGTTACGCTAGCAGAAACATCAGCAATATCACGAATAGACTGTTTAAGGTTTCCACCCTTCATCTCATTATAAAGACCTTTGCCTTTGCTATAGAGATCATAGCCTTTTAGACCAGCAATAAGACCATTACCGATTTTGTGTTTTGTATCCCCATGACCAAAACGTTTGGCTGCATCCTTTACATCTTTTACTGTACCAAGAATGCCCACATTGACAGAGCCTGTCACACCAGCAAAAGACTTTTCATGCTTTTCTTTTGCGTTAGAGGTATCATAGCTTTCTGATAGGGTGATATTATTGCCGGCATCCATGTTGACATCACGATCCGCCGAAACAATGGTTGCTTGTAAATTCACATCATTGCCACCATTGATCTGCACATCTTGGCGTGCCGTGATGTGTGATTGTGTGGAAGTGGTTTCCCATTGATCGCCCGTATCTTTGGCGCTTGCAATTCCAACACCTACAGAAGCACCGCTGTTGCTCTTTTCAAACTGAATGCCAAAGCCTGTACGTTCTTCCTTTGAGCTTGAGGAATGGCTATTATGACCAGGTGAAACATTCACATCATGCGCTGCGGTAAGATTAACATTTTCCCCTGCAAGATCAGAGCCAACAATTTTCACATCTTTTTTCTTGGCAGTGATGTTGATCGTACCATCCGCATTGAGAGAAGAACCTTGATGCTCAAAACTCTCTTCATTTTCTGTCTTTCCCTCACTCCCGTATATCGACACAAAGCCCTTACCTGATCCCACACCAAAACCTGTTTCATGGGTCTCTGAATGGCTTTTATGGTGATCTGTCATGCCATCAATCGTCACATTTTCTCCGCTCACATTGATATCTTGACCGGAAAGCAGATGAGAAGCAGTGATTGTGGTCTCTTTGTCTGATTGCGTGATAATGTTTCCCGTTGCCCCAAGGATAGAGGAGACCGTTGTGGTATGCGATTGAGATGTATCGGACGATTTCTCATGCAAAAAGCCACTTGATGACGATTGTGCTTGCTGATCCAAGTGTTCTTGGGCGCCTTTTATAGTAATCTTTCCCCCAGAGTGAATGGTAATATCCGCTTGTTTCTGTTCTCCTGGTGCTTTCTCTCCTGACGTTTCCTCTGCCTTACCGGCTACGAGCGTCGAGGCGACAACTTCCGTGTTGTTTCCGGAATCAATGGCAATGCCTTCACCCCCTGTTATGCTTGACCCCACAACTTGGCGCACATCCATCTTGTTATGCTCAGATTTGCTGCTACTAAACACCNGGAATCAATGGCAATGCCTTCACCCCCTGTTATGCTTGACCCCACAACTTGGCGCACATCCATCTTGTTATGCTCAGATTTGCTGCTACTAAACACCCCACCGTCTTTATGGTACGACATCTCATAATGTAAGCTATCCTCTGCATTATTGATGAGAATATCGTTGCTGGCTTTCAGCCCCACCTTGCCATCAGCCGCAATGGAACTACCTGTGACGCTAAGATCATGCGGTTTGCCATCCTGCCCTGCAATGACAGTGGTGTCACCTCCCGATTTTATCGAAGAGCCAACGGCATGAGAGGCTTGCATATCCACTTTCGTGTTTTTGGTGCGAAGATGATACTCCATCTCATCGTTTCTTACCCCTATTGTTACCTCCCCTTGGGCGCCAAGAGCAACATTGCCCTTGGCATCTATATCGGAAGCAGCCATATGGATATCTTTTCCAGAGAGAACAGTGGTCTCTTTTCCAGAACTTAAATGAGAGCCATTGTGCACGGCGACATGAAAGGTTTGATCCCCGCGATGACTATTGGTACTGTTGCGTGTGGCATCAATCGAAACATTCCTCTCAGCTTGCAAGAGAAGTTTATCCTTTGTTTGAACATCAGAGCCTAAAATATTCAAATCTTTTCCAAAGACATAAGTGAGATTGATGTACTTTGAAAAATATTTATTTAAAAAAAATGTGTGAATACACAACAACAAGTATATTCCGTTTAGGGCGTTCTGTTTTGCATGAGGAGTATGATCCCATTAAAAATGAAGAGATTAAGAGGAATAAAATAGAGAGATAATAAAATAAAGGCCCCGTTAAACGAGGCCTTAGTATTTTTTGTGCTGATAATTTCATTTTTACGAAATTAGAATTTGTAAGCGACACCTACACGGAAGTCATTGGTTTTGTAGTTGAATTCACGTGTATCGTTGGCGAATTTCTTTTTACCAAAATCGGAGTAACGGTATTCAGCACGTAAAAGAACGTTGTCTGTCATTGCAAAGTCAACTCCACCACCAATAGTGAAACCAAGCATTGTCTTCGTGTCATCAGCCCAAGTGCCACCAGTCAAATCTATGGCTTGCTTAGCCCCTGCCTCTGGCACTTTTCCATCCCCGTCAGCTTTCTGCTCAACTTTAGCTCTCTCTCCTTTTCCTGCAACGGATTGAATGCCCTGCACCTGCGCATAGGCAATACCACCAGCAACATAAGGCATAATACGGTCAACAGCAGCAAAACCGATACGGACACGTGTCGCACCAGACCATTTTTCTTTGTAACTGTGCGTTTCTGTTACCTTGTCACCGTTTTCAAACCGTTGCTGACCTTTTAATTCAACCTTAACTTTTTCAAGGGCATCATTAAAATTTGCTGCATCTTTTTCAGTAAGAGTCAATTCACGGGCTTTTTTTGATTCTTCACGGTCTGCCCAAACTGCATCGGTTTCAACACCGAGAACGAGACCATTTCCGAGGTCTACGTTAGATCCGGCATAAATGCCACCCATGAAACCAGAAGGACTAGGTGTGTTATCTTTTTTGAAAAGTTCTTTATCTTCTCCTGGAATAGTTACTTTAGTTTTACTCGAAAAGTTACCAACTTGACCACCAAGATAAAAGCCTGTCCAAGAAAACGAAGGGGCTGCTGCGATAACTGCTGGGGCTGTTTCACGAGGGATGATAATATCAGCAGCTTGTGCTGCAGAAGCTGAAATTAAAGCGGCAATAGAAGTTGCTATTAAAGATTTTGTATTCATAATTTTGCTCCTAAATTAACTATCAAACGACCTTACAAGATTACAGATAGAAAAGCTGTAGTAAAAATATCACAATCACACAAATAAACCCTAGAAAACAGTGGTTTTGTAAAAGTCAAGATCTCTTGAAAATTTAACTTTTTATTAATACTTTTTTATTCATAATTGCACTTTTGATGAAATTAGAACTTGTAAGCGATACTTACACGAAAGTCATTGGTTGTGTAGCCTAGTTTAAGATAATCCTTTTTACATTCCTTCTTACCAAAGTCTGAGTAACAGTATTCCGCACGAAGCAGAATTGATCTGTCATCGCGAAATCTATACCACCACCAAGGATAAAACCCTCCATCGTTTTTGTTTTATTAAATACTGTAGCAGAAACTCTTTACTTGGCTTACCCATTTGCCAACTTTTTTGTTCCTGAAACTTTACCAACACCTTGTATTTGCGCATAAGCAATACCATCGCAAGATAAGGCATAATACTGTCAGCGACAGAAAAACCAACACAAACCCGTGTTGCACCAGACCTTTTTTCTTTGAAACCAATGCGATACACTGCTGTGTCACCCTTTTGAAACTTTTTATTTTCATCCAATGTAACACCAGCAATGCAACACCAGCATCTTCAAATTCATCATTAAAATCATTAAATTCATCAACCACAAGAATCTTTGAGACCGTCTTCGTCTCTCCTCGGTCTGCCCAGACTGCATCGGTTTCAACACCTAGAATGAGAACATTTCCAAGATCTACGTTGGAACCTAAATAAATACCACCGATGAAACCGGAAGGCATAGGTAGTGCATCTTTATCTGAAGTTTTTTCTTTTGTCTCAAAATCAAATACATAAACTTTGACTTGAAAAGTTGCCAACTTAACTACCAAGATAAAAACCTGTCTAAGAAAACGAAAGAGCTGTGATAACTGTTGGAGCTGTTTTACGAGGAATGACAATATCAGCAGCTTGTGCCGCAGAAGCTGTAGTCATAGCGATAACAAAAGTTGTTACTAAAGATTTTATATTCGTAAACTTTGCTCCTCATTTATTTACGAGCACAGTATTATACGACTACAAAAAAACGCTGTAGTAAAATGATACAATCATAGGAAACGAAAGCTGACGCAAGATAAAGTCATTTCATAACTTCACGTTTCATAAGAAATTGTAAGTTACAAGTATGTGTAAATTATTGATTTTATGGCATAATTGTTATCTGTCATTTATAAAAATCTTTTTAAGAAAATCTAAATAATATCTTTTACTCCCCTAATAAATATAGGGTATGTGATAATATAACAACAGAAAATAATAGAGGCCCTGTCAAAGACAGAGCCTCTTGGAAGTTTATTTCGTTTTTTACGAAATTAGAATTTATATGCAACGCCAACACGGAAATCATTGACTCTGTATTGAAGTTCAGCTGTGTCTTTAAAGTATTTCTTTTTACCGTAGTCTGAGTAACGGTATTCTGCACGCAACAGAACATTGTCTGTCATTGCGAAGTCAACACCAGCACCAAGGGTGAAACCAACAAGGGTCTTTGTTTCATCATATACGTTACCAGAAGCAACCAATTTACCAGAATCAGCAGAAGGATTAGCAGAAGTATCAACAGCTTTTTTTACTTCAATTGCGGAAATTCCTTGTATTTGCGTATAAGCAACACCACCAGCGATATAAGGCATGATACGATCAGCAGCAAAACCAATGCGAACGCGTGTAGCACCAGACCACTTTTCTTTCAGAGTAACACTTTCGGTGTATGCATCTCCAGATGCAACTCTTAGACCATCTTTCACTGGAATCTTAGCTTCTGTAAGGATTTTAGTAATACCTTCAGCAGTTTTATTTAATAATCCTCCAACCGTATGTTCACCGTAATTAACTGTATCTTTTTTACCAACAAAAGAGACATCTGTATCCAAGCCAAAGACTACACCACTGCCGAGATCAATATTGTAACCTGTGTATAGACCACCGATCATACCGGAAAACTTAAAATCGTTTGAAAAGTTGTCAGATTTCATTGAACGACCACCAATCTGAGCACCAAGATAAAAACCTGTCCAAGAATAGGCAGGGGCTGCTGAGATGACTGCTGGGGCTGTTTCACGAGGGATGACAACATCAGCAGCTTGTGCTGCAGAAGCTGCCGCTATAGCGATAACAGAAGTTGTTACTAAAGATTTTATATTCATAAACTTTGCTCCTAATTTATTTATGAGCACAGTGCTACAAGATTACAGAAAGAAAAGCTGTAGTAAAAATGATACAGTCACAGAAAATGGAGGGCACATCCCAGACAAAATCGCTTCATAGCTTGATTTTGTACGAGAAACCTAAAGATATATATATAAATAACTTATTGGTTTTTAAATGTAATTCTTGTTTATTGTCTATGATTTTTTTAAGAAAATCTGAATAATATCTTTTCACATCCACAATAAATTATGTATTGTGTGATAATATGGCAACAGAAAATAACAGAGGCTCTGTCTTTGACAGAGCCTCTGTTATTTAACTTATCATCTGTTAAAATTTGTAAGCAACACCAACACGGAAATCATTGGTTTTGTAAGAAGTCTCATATTTATCATTTGAGAATTTCTTTTTACCAAAATCAGAGTAACGATATTCCGCACGGACAATAACGTTATTGGTCATTGCTAAATCAACACCAGCACCAAGCGTGTAACCAACAAGGGTCTTTGTTTCATCAGACAGAGTACCAGAAGCGATTACTTTGTCTGAATCTTTATCTGTTATTGAAATCAACGCACTATCTTGAAGCTGTGTATAAGCGATACCACCAGCAACATAAGGCATAATGCGTTCAGCTGCAAAACCAATACGCACGCGCGTTGCACCAGCCCACTTTTCTTTAAAAGTGAAACTGTGGGTTCGTTTAGCACCAGGTTTAAGCGCATCTTTACCAATATTAATTGCAGCGTCTTTTAATACCTTGTTAATATAATTGATGTGTTCTGGGGCAATGACATATGTTTTTCCTGTCTTCGTGTCATCTTTATTAGACCACATGATATCTGTATCAACACCTAGAATAAGGCCATTACCAAGATCAACGTTGGAACCTGCATAAAGACCACCCATGAAACCAGATAGTTTAGGCAAAAGGTCATCAGGCGCTGGAATCTTGTTTCCATTACTGAGAATATCCATTTTCGTTTTACCCGAAAAACCACCAATCTGGCCCCCAACATAAAAACCTGTCCAAGAAAAAGTTGGAGCAACAATAACGGGAGCAACAGGTGTTGGTCTTGGGGGAACAATAACATCTGCTGCTTGTGCTGCTGAAGCTGAAACAAAAGCGAAAGCAGAAGCTGTTATTAACCATTTCATATTCATATTTTCTCTCCATAGCTGAATATTTATTTGAACACACCGTTTCATATAGAGCCCCATCTTCAGATATCTGTAGCAAAAATGATACACTTATAAAAAAAAACAAAAAGCCAATCAAAGTACCCTTAATTGCTTGATCTGTAATAAATGAGAATTAAACTATGCCTATGCACAAAATGATCTCTTTTCCTCACATTTTCTCTCCTTTATCATTTTGAAAAAAACTGTGCCACAGTACCCTCCGTGTAAAGCGTGTGCTATTGACATAAAAATATAATATATTGATTTATAATGAAAAAATATCTTTTATATTAATTCGTCTGCAATATTGACGATGCTCTTATCTTAAGCCTTTTTATATTAAAGCCCCCCAGCACCTCACAAACGAGCAAGTGTGTGAATAAATAAAACTATTTAAAAGCTAGAATGGCTCCTATTAATATTCTCAATATTATAACAATGAAGACTGTTACAATATTGAGAGCAGCTAAATGTAACAGTTCCATTTAAATTCATACAAACAACGTTTTTAGCTTCATCCTTCGTATAACCAAATGTGAATAGCTCTTTGATTATTTTTTCATCATTGTAAAGAATGCTTGTACCCGACAGAATAAGATCTTCACTACCCCATGAACTGCAACAAAATTACATGTAATTTCATCACGCTTGCTCTTTGTTTTTAATTTAGGAATTTATTCCTTTTTGACATATTTACGCTTCTGCTTAACTTTCTAGAAAATCTTTTCCAGAGCTTTAGCCCTATTTGTAGGCTATCATTTCATACTCTTTTTAGCTAAATTGAAAAAAATACCTAAAGACAGACAACCGGTATGACAAACATTAAAACTTATATAGAAATCTCCTTAAAGCTGAAAAAACGAGAAATCTTTCTTAAAGTTTTCACACCATACCTTGCTTTAAAAATCATGAATTTGGCAGAAAAAATATCTGATATTTTGAATCATAGACAAATGAATATTTTATAAATTCTGTAGTCGAAGCATACCATCAAAGATCAAAAGTTTAACATTTTTGTTGCTTCACTCGATTTTGATGAAGTATCCTCTCTGCAAACAGCTTAGTTTCTTGTCGAGAGGATTTTCTTAACTCCTTACTTATGTGATTCACTTAACTAAAGGCTCTCTCTGGACAAGCCCCTCTAAAAATACTTATCAAGGAGTTTTATATGCGCTGTATAGTTACGCTTAAAATGACAGTATTTACAGTATAACAGCGTAACCCAAAATCGGGAGGTTATATTTATCCAAACCTATGAATTTTGTAGAGCGATTGCCATTATACAGAGTATTCTTACACCGAAATCCACCTCCCCATATCTTTTCCAAATAGTACCCTTCACCCCCTCCGTACACAATTATAATAGCCTTTGCGAACAACTGCTCCTCCACTTTTCAAATGATAAAAATATCTCCTCTCTTCAATTCCCGATCATACGTTAGACCTCTTGATGTTGTTTTCTTACTTTTTAATAACTCATTGGACTTCGACCAAATAAGTCTGGTCGTTTTCCTTTCCCTGATCCTTTTTTAGGCTTTTTAAATCTTTTTTTACCAGAATATGATACAGGTACTAACTTAGCTGCTGTTATGCATTGGTTGTTATGCGTGCAAGAAAGTTCCATTTGAACAACTTCAGAGAAGATCTTGCTCAAGTGTTCACTAGAAAAAAGATCTCTAGGAAGAACAAGAGAAGGTATACCCTCTATTAACTTTTGAGAAGACAAGAAAGAAGCACCCTGAGCTACAGAGATTGAAGCAAACGTAGCGAAAGCCGTAATAAAATATTTTATGTTCATAAATTTAACCTCATTAAATATCCATAATGGATTTTATCTAGTGTCTTCATTGCAAATTTCTAGAGAAAAATAGCATGTTTATAGATAAAAAGTGAGAATCCTCAAAAAACAAAGCTTTGAAGCATTTTAATTTTAAAATAAAAGAAAATTGCCCTGCTCTGCCAACATAGAAATTACTTATTGAGTAATAAATAAAGGCACGAAGTATCGTCTGAAAATAATAAACTATACGAACTTCATATAATATACTGATTTATAATGATAATTTAGCGTTATTCATATTGACTGAGAATCCTAAATACCATAAGATTCTCTCATTCCAAATCTTTTTCATGTTGAATCAATCAAAACCATTTGTTTGCACGTTACAAGTTGTGAGAGCTGTGTAGATAAAAAACACTAAAAAAAAAAGACTAAAAATGCCTCTTATGAACCGTCTCAAGTGCTAAGGACTTACACAACATTGGGAATTGGCACAGTTGTGTGGATGGTAGCGGCTTGTTACTCCATAAGCATAAAGATGGTAGTGTTCAATAGATTTTATATTGGTATTGGAAGCTTTATTGTTATATCTTTTATGAGCGCCACCGTAAAATGAACTTGGGTGTCGGTTTCTTTACAAAAAGCACATGAATTAGCAACACAAATATATTCCGTTTAGAGCGTTCTGTTTTACACGAAGAACGTAAATCCATTAAAAACATGAGAAACAAAAGTATGGGGCAATGCGTAATCTCTATTATTTAACAGACATTGCTTTAAATACTTTTGAAAGTCGTAAAGCAGAATTAAAAATGATGGTAAAGATGAGATTGGTTTTTTACATTTACACATTCATATTCTCCCCCAATTAGGCTGTATACCGGTTTCAGAGATTTAAGTCTTCCAACCTACCGTATGTTTTCAGCCTCTCCTCAAAATTGCTTTGTTTCAAATAAAAGCTGTTACAAAAATAAAAAATATGAATTCGCAAAAGTACCTTTATTGCCTAAACTTCAAATGAAATAGCACTTAAGAATTTATTATAATTCTTATCAGAAAAGATGAGAGGATAAAATGCCCATAATGTACAAGCATTTTGTCCTCTCACATCAATAATTAACTCCATTTAAAAGCCAATTTTAAAGTTAGCTATGCGCAAAAATATCAACTTCCGCCCATCCTAAAAGATCAAGCCTAGCTCTCATAGGCAAAAATTGAAAGCATGCCTTGGCAACATTTTCTCGCTCTTCACGTCTTAAACGTTCTTCAAATATAACCTTTAAACGATGCAAATATAACACATCCGACGCAGCATATTCAATTTGTGCCTGTGATAACGTTTCTGCCGCCCAATCCGAAGATTGTTGCTGTTTAGAAATATTCACATTCAGCAATTCATTACAAATTTCTTTCAAACCATGACGATCCGTATAAGTGCGCGTGAGTTTCGAAGCAATCTTTGTACAAAAAATAGCCTCTGGCATAACACCAAATGTATGTGCTAAAATAGCAAGATCAAAACGCCCAAAATGGAATATTTTTACGACCGCTTTATCTTCAAGAAGCTTGACCAAATTAGGTGCATTCTTTTGTCCTTTAGCAATCTGTATAATATCGGCAGTACCATCTCCAGAAGAAAGCTGAACAACGCATAAACGATCACGATAGGGTTGTAATCCTAAAGTCTCGGTATCAATCGCAATGGCATCAGTTTTATAATTGTCTAAGTTTGGTAAATCACCTTGATGAACGCGAATCTCAGCCATTTACCCTCCTACTTGCTAAAGCAGCAAGAATACGCGCCCAAGACCGCTGCCCCTTATGAAACGATTTTAAATTATATTTTTCATTAGGAGAATGAATACGGTCATCAGCCAGTCCAAAACCAACCAAAAGAGTTTCCATACCAAGAATTGACCGAAAATCTGCTACAATTGGGATCGAGCCCCCCATGGCTGTCAAGACAGCAGGCACTTCCCACTCTTGTGATAAGGCATCCTTCGCCTCCTTGATAAAAGATGAATCATCAGAAATCTGAAGTGCCGGAGAAGAACCGTGATTCTTAAATTCAACCTTACAATCAGCAGGAATTGAGCTACGTACATAATCACGCAACGCTTGGCGTATTTTCTCTGGATCTTGCTTATGCACCAAACGACACGATACTTTTGCACTCGCTTGAGAAGCAATAACTGTTTTCATCCCTTCCCCTTCATAGCCGCCACTAATACCATTAATTTCCATGGTAGGACGTGCCCATACAAGCTCTAAAATGCTCCGCCCTTTTTCACCAGCTGGAACGGAAAGTCCTATAGGACCAAGAAAATTTTCAGCAGTACAATTAAGTGCATTCCATGATTGTAAAATCTGTGGAGGTGTTTCTTCTACGCCATCATAAAAACCAGGAAGTGTTGCCCTATTATTTTCATCGTGAAGTCCTGCTAAGACTTTCGTTAAAATACGAATGGGGTTAGCTGCTACTCCTCCAAAATAACCAGAATGCAAATCGCGATTCGCTGCTGTGATAATAATCTCTTCTGCCATAATTCCCCGAAGAGAAAGAGCAATAGATGGTGTATCCGCATCCCACATTGACGTGTCACAAACCAATGCATAATCTGCCTTAAGTTCATCTGTATTTGCTTTTAAAAAAGGAATAAGGGAAGGAGAAGCACATTCTTCTTCTCCCTCAAATAAAACAGTAACTTTAATAGGAAGCTGCCCTGTTTCTTTCTTAAATGCACGACATGCTTCAATAAAAGTCATCAACTGACCTTTGTCATCTGAAGCTCCACGAGCACAAATAACTTTCTCTCCATCTCTCTCTTTTAAAGAAGGTGTAAATGGATCATCCTCCCATAAACTCAATGGATCAACAGGTTGAACATCATAATGTCCGTAAAACAACACATGCAAACAATCATCTGAAGGTCCAGGATGATGCCCAACAACCATTGGATGCCCCGGCGTATCACGGCGTGAAGCCTCAAAACCGATGCTTTTTAAATCCTCTACTAACCAATCAGCTGCTTTACGACATGCATCCTTGTAAGCCGAGTCTGTAGAAATCGATTGAAAACGTAAAAGAGAAAAAAGGCGTTCAAGGCTCTTCTCTATATTTCCATCAAGATGTGTTAGTACTTTATTCAGCATAAAAAAAACCTTTCAAGCCTTGTGTAATTATATTATAGATGCGATGACTTTAAGCCTCTTGTAAGATTTTGCAAGACACCTTATTCATTTTTGACATTGTGAGCAGTAAAAACTTGAACGTCCAGCCTGTAAAATGCGCATAATAGGCGCTCCACATTCCAAACATTGCTTGCCTTCTCGTCCATAAACTGAAAAAGCATGCTGAAAATAACCAAGCGAACCATCTATATGCATATAATCACGTAAAGAAGAGCCACCAGACAAAATGGCTTCAGAAATCACATTGCGTATATTTTGTGCTAAAGAATCTGCAAATTCACGTGCACGTGCCGTTTTTGATGCCAATGTAAATGCACCACGTTGTGGAGACAAACGACTCCGCCAAAGTGCTTCACAAACATAAATATTCCCAAGACCTGCAACAATAGACTGATCAAGTAAAACACCCTTGAGAGACATTTTTTTATTAACAAAAGCCTTTTGTAAATAACGACCAGAAAACGAATTACTCATAGGTTCAAGACCTAGCTTATTTAAAAGTGGATGTTCATAAAGCTTATCCGTATCGACTAAAAGCATAAACCCAAAGCGACGCACATCATTATAAATAAGACGATAAACGTCACCATTCTTTGTCTGAATATCCATGACAAAATGATCATGTTTAACTAATTTACTTGACGCTGAACAAGCTTTTCTTAAAAAATCATTCTCTATACGCCATGAACCAGACATTCCTAAATGGCTTAAAATCGTTTCATCCTGAGAAAGATGAAATAATAAATATTTCGCACGCCGACCAAGTTCTATAATTGTTCTGCCAATAAGGCGCTCAGAAAAAGCCTCAGGAAAAGGAAAGCGCAAATCTCTACGATTAAGTTTGACAGATACTATCTTTGCATCAGTTACAACGGACTCAAGTCCACGACGAACTGTCTCTACTTCAGGAAGCTCAGGCATTACTCTTCTTTAATAATTATACACTTTCCAATCGTATCACTGATAAATTGACTTCTTCCCCCCTCAAAAAACGAAGACTTCCTCTACATCTACTAAACAAATTCTTGATGAGTCGATTTTACTTGGATTCCTACTCATGTGAATCATTTAACTAAAGGCTTTATGGACAAACCCTGCCTTGAATATATACCACACACTCTAAAATACTTAACGTATCAATAAAGCTTACATCCCACCCCACCTCAAATGACCGTGTTTTATGGTAACAAAATTAAGCCCATTCACCCTTACGAAATACAGGAACTCTTACACCATCTTGGGTAATGCCATCTATGTCAATTTCACCAGAACCAATCATCCAGTCAATATGAATGACACTTTTATTCCCACCACGTGCTGCAATCTCTTCTGACGTCAATGATGCCCCATCTAAAAAGCATTTGGAATAACACTGCCCTAAAGCAATATGACATGCAGCATTTTCATCAAATAAGGTATTATAAAAAAGGAGTCCACTCTTAGAAATTGGTGAAGAATGGGGCACAAGGGCAACTTCGCCCAACCGGCTTGCACCCTCATCACTTTGCAAAACCTGCTGTAAAACTTCTTGACCTGTTGATGCACGAGCCTCAACAATACGCCCGGCTTCAAAACGTACTTCAATATTATCAATCAGAGTTCCTTGATAGGAAAGGGGCTTTGTTGAGCGAACGAAACCTTCAACCTTATGAGCATGAGGAGTCGTGAAAACTTCTTCTGTCGGAATATTCGGATTGCAAATAACACCATTTTGAGCAACGGATGCACCACCATGCCATTCATGATCATCTGCCAAACCAACAGTTAAATCAGTCCCTGGCCCTGTAAAGTGTAAGGCAGAAAAACGCTGCTCATTAAGCCAAAATGACCGTTTCTTCAAATGTGCATTATGAACAGTCCACGCCTGCACCGGATCTTCTCCTGTAACACGTGAAGCAGAAAAAATTGCATCGGCTAATTTTTTAATCGCCTCATTAAGTGGTAAAGAAGGAAACATTGCCTCAGCCCATCCTGCTGTTGGATAAGCAACAATCGACCAATTCATAGCAAAATTTGATATTTGCTTGAGTGCCGGCTGGTAAGCTATTGAAGTGGCTTTATTTAAACGTGAAACCTTATCAAAATCCTGATTGGAAAGGAGCAAAGGATTATCACCAACAATCGCTAAACGCGCTGCCCCATTTTCAAAAGCCTTTGCCATTCCCTCATAAAGCCAAGAAGGGGCACAATCAAAACTAGCTGTATGGGCATTTTCAAACCGTGTAAGCGATAACATATCATCACTAAAAATTGGTGTAATGACACCAGCACCAACCTTATAAGCATGATATGCAATACGCCGAACAAAAGGTAACGCTGAAACTGGAGCAGTTAAAACAAGATCCTGCCCCTCTTGTAAATTCAACCCCACTTTCACTGTAATTTCTGCAAGACGATTAAGCATTTCAGGCAAAATTGTCTCATGAATATCAAAGTACATTACCAATACCCTTCTTTAAATAGAATGCGTTCTTTGTGTCGTCATATTATAAATTGTTTTTCAGATCCTTTGAGTTCGCTTTCTCTACGTATATTTATGCGTATCATTATCGCTAAAATTCACTTAATTCATAAACCGCAATGGGTATATCATCCTTCTTTGGTCATGAAAAACTTACTAGTTCCTGTGTCGTTTTTCTAACATTGCAACAATTGCATTTAACTGATCAGATGAAGGTAAAACCATAATCGTTTTATTTTCCTCTTTCCTAGCTAGATGTTGAGGTGCATAGGCAGGGATAGGAACTTTATCAAGCTGTACCATAGCAAAAGGCGCAGGATGTGCCATCTTGGACTGTGCTACTTCTGTCGAAGGAGATGTACTTTTCTCTGCCTTTACGCCCCTACTCTCTAAGCCTTCATCTATAAAGCTTGGCGCATGACCAGAACGTTCTTGAGCAAAAGCATAAGCAACATCATAAGGGCGATTATTTGTAGGAACTTGAAGCTCTCCATCACGTGATCGTTTTTCATAAAAAGCATTTCCCCCTGCAACCTGAACATAATGCATGTTTTTATACGGAAAAGACAAACCAGCGGTATGAAAAAACTTAGCGTGTTTAACTTTCTTATCTCGTTCACCCCGTAAAACGGCATCAGCCGCCTCTCTTACACGAGCAACAGATGCTTTCTCCGTCATAGGACGCGTTAAAACACCAGGAGCAAATTGCCTATATTGACCAACAACACCACAAATCGTCTTAGGATAGGCGGTTGAATTAACACGATTCATAACAACCGTTCCAACGGCAATCATTCCTTCACGGCTTGTGCGATTTGATTCAAAATACATCGCTCGCATAAGACATTGACGCTCTGTCAATGGATATGTAACCGCTTTTGTCTTATTATTATTTATTTTTCCAGCATCTAAATGACTTGAAGCACATCCCACAACAACTAACGGCGCTACACAACAGGTAACAAAAACATTCCAACGATTTTTTTTCATCTTATGCAACACATTCCTATAATCTCTGAGATATTCAAGTCTTGAAATGAGCTTTAAATGTATCTCTCAATAAAGTACATAGCTAATTGTTACCACTCAGTAAAATTTTAATACAAGAGGTAATCAAAAAGTATCTATGCAAAATAAAAAATAAAAAACTCTTAATTTACAGATCGATATTGTTATTCTTCATGGTTCAATATAGGCTATAATAACCCACACGTTTCAATTACAATAAAGTAACACTATCCACTTCTTCTACATACGAAAAAATAATACAGATATCCCCTTTAATATAAAATTTTAACAAAATGATCTGAAAGGAAATTCCCCTAGAAAACTCCCCTCCTGCCACAATACGAGTGATGATATCATCCAATATACAAATATGTCAAACCAAGAGTTAACAATCTGCCATGCTTCTCTGAAAAAACTCTTTGTTGCTTCTTTGTGCTTTGCCATAAAATGGTTATCTTATTCTTCTTATAGCTGCACTGTAAGAAAATACTCATATATCTACAAACTTATTTTATACATATAAGAAAAATTTTAATCTATTTTCTTCTCACCTACCCCAACTTTATAAGTAAGGTCATCGCGAGGACGATCAGAGGACATATGGTAACCCGTTATGATATAATGCAGCATTTCAGCAATATTAGTAACATGGTCACCAATTCGTTCAATATTCTTTAAACAAAACAGTAAGTGCGTACAAACCGTAATATTGCGCATATCTTCCATCATATACGTCAAAAGTTCACGAAAAAGAGAAGTATACAAAGCATCAATCTTCTCATCACGCTCACGCACCGCGTCAACACGCTCTAATAGGCGACTCGTATAAGCATTTAAGACTTCTTTTAATTGATTGAGTGCTAAAGCTGTAATTGTTTCAAGCCCATGATAAACAGAAGCAGATTGACGTATTTCTGAAAGTGCAACAGTCCTTTTAGCAATGTTTTTTGCCATATCCCCAATCCGTTCAAGATCAGAAGAAATACGAATGGCTCCAATAATTTCACGCAAATCGACAGCCATCGGTTGGCGTTTGCAAATAATAGCAACCGCTTTTTCATCAATGTCACGTTCTGCTTCATCTAAAAACACATCATCGGCAATCACTGTCGTTGCAAGTTGAAGATCACTACTCACAACCGATGCGACAGAACGTTCAATCATCCTTTCTGCATGGCTTCCCATTTCTGTAATCCTTACTCTTAAATATTTTAGTTCTGCATCATAAGAACGGACAGTATGTTTCATAGACATATCTTATACTCCTCAATTCACCTATCCAAAACGCCCCGTAATATAATCTTGCGTCCGTTGCTCTTTTGGTGAGGTAAAGATCATTTCAGTCGCACCAACTTCTACCAAATGCCCTAAATGAAACATAGCCGTATGTTGAGAAACACGCGCGGCCTGTTGCATGGAATGCGTTACGATAACAATTGTATAATTTTGCCGTAACGCATCGATAAGCTCTTCAATCCGTGCTGTCGCAATAGGATCAAGAGCTGAACATGGCTCATCCATCAAAATAACTTCAGGACTAACCGCAATAGCACGTGCAATACACAAACGCTGTTGTTGTCCCCCTGATAAACTTGTTCCAAGATCATGAAGGCGGTCTTTTACTTCTTCAAACAAACCTGCCTGCCTCAAACTCTTTTCAACTACATCATGCAATTCAGAGCGTGTTTTAACTAAACCATGAATGCGTGGACCATACGCAACATTCTCAAATATAGATTTTGGAAAAGGGCTGGGCTTTTGAAAAACCATTCCAACACGAGCGCGCAATTCTACAACATCAATCCGTGTGTCATAAATATTCTCCCCATCTAAGGTAATAAGACCAGTTGTTTTAGCGCCTTCAATCGTATCATTCATACGGTTAAAACAACGCAAAAAAGTTGACTTTCCGCATCCTGATGGACCAATCAAAGCAGTTACTTGATGTTCAGGAATATCAAGTGTAATACCGTGGAGTGCTTCTTTATCTCCGTAAGAAACCTTCACATCCTGACCGCGCATTTTAATCTTCATTACAAAAATTCACCTTACAAAAATCTTATCAAAGCTGTTGTTTTATTAAAATTACTGGCGGCGTTCAAATCGTCGACGTAAAAAAACCGCAGAAATATTCATGATCGCAAGAAAAATCATCAATACAATAATAGCACCTGATGTCTTTTCAACAAAAGCACGCTCTGCTTCACCCGCCCACATAAAAATTTGAACAGGCAAAGCCGTTGCTGGATCCATGGGGGTCGTAGGAATATTAACAACAAAAGCAACCATTCCAATCAAAAGCAAAGGAGCTGTTTCACCCAAAGCCTGAGCGACTCCAATAATTGTGCCTGTTAAAATGCCAGGCGCAGCTAAAGGAACAACATGATGAAAAATCATTTGTGTTTTTGATGCTCCCAACCCCAAAGCTGCAGAACGAATAGAGAGAGGAACAGCACGCAGAGCAGAACGTGTTGCAATAATGATCGTGGGAAGAGTCATGAGCGCTAAAACAAGACCACCAACAAAAGAGGCTGAACGTGGTAATCCTAAAAAATTAACAAAAAAAGAGAGTCCTAAAAGACCAAACACAATTGAAGGAACAGCTGCAAGATTATTGATATTAACCTCTATAAAATCTGTAAATTTATTTTTGCGTGCATATTCTTCTAAATAAAGAGCCGTTGCTATGCCTATCGGAAGGGAAACTAATAAAACGATGCCTATCATATAAAGAGAACCAATGATCGCAACACCTAATCCCGCAGTCTCAGGACGACTTGAAGCGCCAAATGTAAAAAAACCAATATTAAATGTTTTATAAAGCGTACCATCATGCGCTAAACGCTTTATCCATTCTATTTGTCGATTAGAAACTTTACGGTTTTTTTCTGCTACACGCAGATCAATCTGTCCCTTATAAGCAGAATCAATATCCGCAGATGCCAAAACTTTAACTTTTTGCATTGTGCCAATCAGTTTTGGATTTTTTGTCACCATTTCACGCAGTTGAACACGGACACCATTTGAAAACATACGGTTAACGTCCAAAAGAGAGGCTCGATCATTTTGATTGATATTAAGTTTCTTCGCTAAAGCATTGCGTACAAGAAGTGGATAATTCGCCGTCATGAGCACTTGTGGTTTTGTTTTACGTTGACCACTTGGATCAATGATCTTTTCATCCAAATAAATCGATAATGTCATTTCACTTTGAAAAAAAGCTGTATAACCCTGACTAATGATAGACCATAAAAGCGTAAATAAAAAAAATAAACCAATAAAAATGGCAATCAAACCATAGGCACGAAAACGACGTTCAGCCCAATACCGACGCTTGAGACTAATATTGCGACGAGGAAAAAAATCTTCATTCATTCATATTGTTCCCGATATTTACGCACAATATAAAGAGCTAGAATATTCATCAAAAGTGTCATAACAAAGAGCGTCATCCCTAAGGCAAAAGCCACCAGAGTTTGTGGAGAATTAAACTCAAAATCACCGGTCAATTGATTAACAATCTTAACAGTCATCGTAGTCATTGCTTCGAAAGGATTGAGTGTTAAATTTGCTGCAACACCTGCCGCCAAAACCACAATCATTGTTTCTCCAATTGCACGCGATGCCGTCAACAAAATAGCCCCCATAATCCCTGGAAGCGCTGCTGGTATAACAACTTTTTTAATTGTTTCAGATTGCGTTGCGCCTAAACCATAAGAACCTTCACGTAAAATGCGTGGAACAGCCGTAATAACATCATCCGATAAAGAGGAAACAAAAGGTATCAACATAATTCCCATCACAACTCCAGCAGTCAAAACACTTTGTGCCATAATAAAACTAACCCCGTCTGAGAGAGAAGCAGAGAGATCTCGTAAAAATGGTCCCACAACCTTCAAAGCAAAAAAGCCATAAACAATCGTTGGAATGCCAGCAAGAACTTCTAACAATGGCTTCACAATTGCTCGCAATCGCGCAGAAGCATACTCCGCCATATAAAGAGCTGAAAATAGTCCTATAGGTACAGCAAAAAGCATGGCAACAAATGCAATATAAAGCGTACCAGCAAGAAGCGGTATTAGACCAAATTGTCCTACTTCATCGCTGGAACCGCTCGCGGAAAAACGCGGATCCCAAACTGTTCCTAAAAAGAAATTTGAAAAGGATACAGACTGAAAAAAGCTTACTGTCTGAAAAAGCATAGAAAGCGCAATGGCTATTGTTGTCAAGACTGCAACAATAGATGCACAAATCAATCCAATAATAATAAAAGATTCAACCTTATTACGGGCACGTTGATGAGGCGCAATTTGCATCATTCCACAGATAAAACCAAAGGACGCAATAGCAAAAAGAAAAACATAACCTATAAACTTAAGCTTTTCAGAAGAGAATACCCACGACTGTGCTATTTTGAACACATCATCCGATGCTTCATCGGATAAAATCAATCCCTTCGCGAGTAATTGTGCCTGCACTTCCTTATAGGAAGCGGTAGAAAGATTCCCCTCAAAGCGATGAATCTTTTTGACGAGACTTCGAAGTGTCTCCCAAAGTAGATCGTGATTTACAGGCTCTGTTACATGCGCACTATACGCCCCCAGCTCTCGAGAGGCATTATATTCTAAATAAATTGTACTCCCAGCATCCCAAACAATTAAAAAAATAAAAGCTGGAATAACAGTAATCAAAAATGTCCACCAGCCATAATAATACGCACGAGAATGCATTTTATGTTGTCTGTATTCAAGAATGCGTGCTCGCATATAAGAAATACAAAAGCCACAAAATCCAAAAATCAATAATAGCAAAACAATGAAGGAAATGCGCATTTTATCTTTCAGTTTTTATAAAAAAATAGCACCCAAATTTCCTATCTCAGAAATCCAACAAATTTTCCCTGCAAATTATTTCAATGTCATTACTCGACCAGCAGAAAAATCAGAACGCTGTGCTTGACGTTCCTTTTCAGGAGAAACAATCAAACCATATTCAGCCAAAGGACCCTCTGGACCAATCATTTGATCAGAAAGAAAAAAATCAACATACTCTCGCAAACCTGAAATAATACCTAAATGTGCTTTCTTAATATAGAAAAAAAGCGGACGAGAAACCGGATATTGTCCACTAGAAATCGTCTCAACTGTTGGCGCAAAACCGTTAATATCGGCAACCTTTAGCCTATCAGCATTATTTTGATAAAAAGACAAACCAAAAATACCAACCCCTGTTTTATTAGAAATTAGACGCGCAAATGTTTCAGAATAATCACCATCAATATCAACCGCTTTTCCATCCTTACGTACCGCAATACAAGCAGTGTGTATCTCCTTATCATCCATTCCTAAAGACTTCATCACCTCAACTGCCCCACTCTCTTTACACCCCTCAGTAAGTAATTTTTCCTCAAAAACTTCACGTGTCCCATGCTTCTCCCCAGGAATATACGCTGCTATCGTCCAATCAGGAAGAGCACTATTGACTGCACTCCATTTCAAAACATTATTCGGTTGCAACTTTCCGTCTATAATAATTCGAGCAGCAAGGGCTTTATAAACATCTACTGGCTGTAATTTCCAATCAGGTCCCTTAATATCAGTTGCAAAAACAATGCCATCATACCCAATACGTATTTCCTCAACATCTTTTACACCAGCATCAAAACAAGACTGTAATTCACTCGGTTTCATTGCTCGCGAAGCATTAACAATATCAACAGTGTTCTCCCCAATACCACGGCAGAATTCCTTAATACCAGCTCCTGTTCCTCCCGATTCGATAACAGGAACCTTAAAATGGGGATAAATTTCTCCAAATGTTTCAGCAACAATCTTTTGATAAGGTAAAACTGTAGATGAACCAGTAATCTGTATTTGATCGCGCGCATTGCCTCCATTTGCTGACAGCAGTAGCGCAAAAATCAATCCCACTCCAATTGATAATACTTTGTTCATCTATAAACTCCCTAAAAATTGAAAACAAAGCCTCTTAATTTATATTATACGGTCATTCTAGTTCACATTTGCAACATAACAAATATAAAAAATAACATGGATCATTTTTTTAAAACCATGTTTTTGTCCTCTGTCAAATAAATTCATTTGAACGCTTGAACTCAATAACATCCCAAAACAAATGAGCAACATCCGTACCGCAGAAGCGTTTAATTTCACGAATTCCCGTAGGAGACGTCACATTAATTTCTGTTATATAATCTCCGATCACATCAATCCCCACAAAAAGAAGACCGCGTTCCTTTAAGGCTGGACCAATGCGTTCACAAATTTCATAATCACGTTTTGTTAACTCCACATTTTCCGCGCGACCTCCAGCATGCATATTAGAGCGCACATCTGTTTCTGTCGGAATTCGATTAATAGCTCCAACAGGTGTACCATCAAGCAAAATAATCCTTTTATCTCCTTTTCGTACTGCCTCTAAATAGCGCTGAACAATAAAAGGTTCGTGATAAATTTCTGCAAACATTTCTAACAATGATGCTAAATTGCGATCATCTTGTCTTAAATAAAAAATACCAGCGCCCCCATTCCCATAAAGTGGTTTAACAATAATATCGCCAAATGTCTCTCTAAAAGCTGTTATTTCTTCAATATCTTTGGTAATTAATGTTTCTGGCATCAGATCAGAAAATTCAGTAACAAAAATTTTTTCTGGACTGTTGCGTACCCATGCAGGATCATTCACAACGAGTGTTTTAGGATGAATACGCTCTAACAAATGAGTTGTTGTGATATAATTGAGATTAAAAGGTGGATCTTGGCGTAAAAGAACCACATCCATATCTGTTAATTCCGTACGAACAGGCTTTTCTAATCGATAGTGGCTTCCCTCTTTATCATGTACAATCAATGGCTCTAGTCGTGCAATCACACAACCATCGTATAGAGATAAACGATCTGGTGTATAATGGAAGAGAGAGTGTCCACGTTCTTGGGCTGCTAAAGCGAGTGCAAATGTCGTATCTCCTTGAATCCGAACTGTTGAAATATGATCCATCTGAATGGCAATTTTCATAAATAAATCCTCTCTATCCTAAAAGCAGACTGGTCTATGCATCATAAACTTAGTAAACAATAAAAGAACTATGACAAGAGAAAATTTATGACACAAGAAACAGATATAAAATTAAACAACAAAGAAATCGAACGCTATGCACGCCACATCATTTTGCCTGAGATTGGTGGTGCAGGGCAACAAAAGCTAAAAACAGCACGTGTTCTTGTTGTAGGCGCGGGTGGTCTTGGTGCTCCTGTCTTAACCTATTTGGCTGCCGCAGGTGTTGGAACCCTTGGAATTGTCGATAACGACATCGTTTCACTTTCCAATTTACAACGCCAAGTTATTCATAAAACAAATGCAATCAACAAAAGCAAAACAGACAGTGCTGAAACCACTATAAAAGCAATAAATCCCCATGTTGTAGTTAAAAAACACACCCTACGCTTAGATAAAAGTAATGTGGATAAACTGCTCAATGCTTACCACATCATTGTTGATGGAAGTGATAATTTTACCACACGCTATCTTCTCGCTGATCACGCTGCCCAATGCAAAAAACCTCTAATAAGCGGTGCTGTAGAACGTTTTAATGGCTCATTAACGGTCCTTATGCCGTATAAAGACAATAATCCTCACTATCGCGATTTATTTCCCACCCCTCCAGCTCACGGGACTATCCCAACATGCGCTGAAACTGGAATCATCGGTGTTTTACCTGGCGTTATTGGGACCCTACAAGCAATGGAAGTTATTAAAATGATCACAAACATCGGAGAGCCATTAGTAGGAAAGATTCTTCTCTATAATGGATTATTAGCGCAATTTAATATTATTACTTATAAACGCTCAAATTATAAAGAAAATACCATAGTTATTAAGAAGCTTGGAGAATCATGATTATGTCCTCTCTTCCACTAATTTTTAGCACTCTCGCAATATGTATTGAAATACTAATTAATTTTATCGCAAGTCATCGAAACATTGTAACCAATGAAACCTATTAAATTTATCACAAATATGGCAAACCTTTTGTGAAAAAATAATTCTCTATAATGGATTATCAGCATAATTTCATGTCATCGTCTATAAATGGACAGAGACTCGTGGGAACGCAGCTGCTATCAGTATTCTTGTGTAAAAAATTTTCGACGTAGATAAAAATACAATCAGCAGAACTCTATTCAACTATTTTACTATTCACACATAAAAATTGTTTCACATGAAAGTGCTTACTTCAAACCATAACCTATAAATAAATAATTTAAGTCATATTTTAGTGATCGATACTATAAAAGGTCAATGATCTGTCCGTACATCTCTAACCTCAAGAGAAAACGTCTATTCATCGAGCATCATAAAATGCAGCTTAGGATTATTGCACGTATAAGAACAATCAATTGTCTCTGTTCATAAGAAAAATACATGGGACTTGATGTAAAAGTACATAGGGATTGATGTGTATAGAAGGATTGAGATAAACCTCATGGAGAGCTTTAATTACATAATTATTGCATTCAGAAGCAGAAAGCTGCGGCTCATGAATTGATAATCCTTCAGCAATAATTTCACAGACAAGTATATGTAGAAAAAGTGAAGCACACAAATCTTGAAAACCAATCCACAGACGACAGCGTAAAGAGTGCATTTTTATAAAAGATCTCTTTAAAATAAGCGAGTAAATATGCAATGTTAAATATGTTCTGTTTTGCGTGAGGGGCGTTCCCCCCTAACAAAACATCAATAAGAGCTCTTTTTATAAAACTGTGAAACTAAAATTACAAAAAAATCAGACTTCTTTCTAAAATTAACATCTATGGTATAAGTTAATTTGGCTCGTTCGCTTTATTATTATCCATTGGTAAAGGAACAGGATGATCGGATAAACTGCGTAAATAAAGCAAGAGATCGGCACGATCTTGGTCATTTTTAATTCCACGAAAAGACATAATGGTCCCAGGAAAAGCTTCACGTGGAGAATGTAAATAACGATCTAACGTTACAAAATCCCATTTTTGATCAGAATGAGCACGTAATGCCCGTGAATAAGCAAAACCTGCTGCTGATGCCAAAGGGCGGTTAACAATCTCCCAGAGAACTGGACCAACACGCCCTGCTTCATTGCGCCCAGATGTGTGGCATATGGCACATTGGCGAAAAACTTTACGGCCATTTTCAAAATTGCCTTGTTGAAGGCGGCTATTTAGTGATAGGGAAACATCAGGTGCTTTTTGTTTTTCTTGAAATATATCATTCTTGGCAACTGTATGATGATATTGGACTGATGTAGGATGATCGTAAATTATATTGCTGAGTGTGGAAATCCCCACAATAGCGACCAGCACACATAAACAAGCACAAATAAAATAAATAAATCTCGAGCGATTCATAAAAACTCAAATGTTCACGGTTTTATTACCATTTTTAGTTTAAGCTTTTTCTTTATAACACACAATATCATAAATGCATCACAGATGACATTGGGAATCTTACAATGGCTCTTGAACCAATTATTCTTATTCCTGCCCGTATGGGCTCAACCCGTCTTCCTCAAAAAGCTCTCGCTGAAATTGGCGGAAAACCGATGATTGTTCATGTCGTAGAACAAGCCAAAAAAGCTGGAATAGGACGTACAATCGTTGCAACAGATCATAATGATATCGCTAAAGCTGTTGCAGATTATGGGCATGAATATATCATAACACGAGGTGATCATAAGTCTGGATCTGATCGTATTTATGAAGCTTTAGTGCGCATTGATCCTGAACAACGCTACAACGCCATTTTAAATATACAAGGTGACTTACCAACAATCATGCCTCGTGAAATCATTCGTGCGCTACGCCCTTTAGAAAATAGCTTTACTGATATTGCAACCTTGGGTGCCAAAATCATTGAAGAAAATGAAACAAGAGATCCCAATGTTGTCAAAATCATTGGTACACCGCTTTCTCAAAATCGCCTTCGTGCTCTTTATTTTACGCGCGCCAAAGCACCTTATGGAGAGGGTCCTCTTTATCACCATATTGGAATATACGCCTATAGGCGCGAAGCACTTGAGAAATTTGTATCATTCAAACCCTCACCACTTGAGAAACGTGAAAAACTTGAACAATTACGTGCATTAGAAAACAATATGCGTATCGATGTGGAAATAGTCGATACAATTCCCTTAGGTGTAGACACACAACATGATCTCGATAGAGTTTGTGAGATTTTAGCATGAAAATACTTAAAAAAACCAATAAAATTTCTTTCCAAGGAGAATACGGCGCTAATTCCCATATTGCTTGCTCCAATATGTTCCCCAATATGGATGCTGTTCCCTCTGCTACTTTCGAAGACGCCCTTAATTTAGTGGAAAGCGGGAAAGCTGATCTTGCTATGATCCCTATTGAAAATACCCTTGCGGGACGCGTTGCAGACATTCATCATCTTTTACCACAGTCATCTCTTTATATTATTGATGAATATTTTTTACCTATCCATTTTCAACTCATGGTTTTGCCCGGCGTTACACATGACGAAATTAAAACCGTCCACAGCCATACGCATGCCCTTGCACAATGCCGAAAAATCATACGAAACAACGGTTGGAAACCTGTTGTTTCTGCTGACACCGCTGGAGCTGCAAAATTTATTAAAAAAAATGCTAAACGTTCACAGGCTGCCTTAGCACCTTTAATCGCAGCAGAACTCTATGGACTTGATATTCTTGAAAGAGATGTTGAAGATAACCCTCATAATATTACCCGTTTTGTCATCCTTTCACGCTCCAAACGACATGTCCCCAAACCTCAAAATGGCGAAAAAATCATCACCAGTCTTCTTTTTCGAGTGCGCAATGTCCCCGCTGCTCTCTATAAAGCTATGGGAGGATTTGCAACGAATGGTATCAATATGACAAAATTAGAAAGCTATCAAATTGGTGGAAATTTCAATGCAACACAGTTCTTTGTTGATATTGAAGGACATCCTGAAGACCCGATGATGAAACTTGCCTTAGAAGAATTATCTTTCTTTTCTGCAGAACTGCGTATTATCGGTACTTATCCAGCACAAAACGATCGAACATCGTATATATAAAAGCAATTAAGCTGCTATCATTTTTTGTTGATATCAAAAAGCATCGTAAAAATTTCATAATGCAACGTATCTTGAAAGAGCTCGTTTTTTTCTACTCAACACCCTTCATAAAAACTGAAGAAGAAAAAACAGCTCGTAACAGAATATATAAATTATTTGCATAATATTTTCTCACAAATTATATCATGATAAAAAGCACTTCAACTTGTATAAAAACCAGTGTAAAAAAACACAGTAACCAAAAATAAAAACGCTTGTACCATCTATTTCCTTTTATATATTCAAAGAGAGCTTCTTGAGAAAAGTCATTTCCTCTGACAATATTCCAATAAAGATAACGAACTTCTAAATTAGCTCTCAAAACAATTCAAATTATTATACATAATAGAGCATTCAAATCTCTTAGATTAATGTCATTCTAAACATGGTTTAAAACTAGAAAATGCAACTTAGCCCTGATTTTAGCGTTAAGTTTGAGCTTTTATCTTTATAAAAATTGATTTATGATTCACCTCACTTTAGAAAAAGGAGAGGATAATGAAAAAAATCTTCATGCAAGGATTATTAGCCACAAATATTCTCGCCTACTCTAGTGGTGCGTTTGCTGGCTTTGGTGAGAGAAAATGGAATTTTGGGCTGGATGAAAGTGTTGTGATCATCCCATCCGATACAATCCATCAAGGAGCTGAATACTCTTGTAGTATCTTTGAACCGAAGAAAGTATCCTTTACTTTATCATACTCTACCCCTTCTGATTTAAACAAATTGAGAATTGCTGTTGATGATGAAAAGAAAATAACCCATGATAAAGAAAAGAAGATCTTTATCCTAAAAAATATAAAATCTCTTCATATAAGTTTTCCTTCGTCAGGACATTATATTTTTAAAAATATTACGAAGAAAAAAGTTGTTGGAACAAATTGTGACACAGGAGATTATGATTAACAATATTTCTATAACATCTAAATTTGAGTAGAGTTATTCTTTTTTTAGGTATTTTTTTCAAAATAGGGCATAATGAGCCATTAAAACTAATCGCTGAAAAGCTTATTTTTATCCTAATATGGCAAACCTTAAGCTGCTTATAAGGTTAGATATTAAAGAACTTTTGCGAAAACTAAATGACTAAAATTAAATTGTTCTGTATTTTCTACTATCAGAGCTATTTTTTTAATAAGAATATAACTTCTATCTTCGCAACTGCTTTATTTTAAGTACTATAAAGCACATCGTACCCAAATCACTTAGATAAACAGAAAAGTAAAATTTGCTCTACAGATGCATTCCTCGCTGCATTTTAAATCATACTCATTCAGCTTTTGTAAAAATTCATCTCGCTTTTCCCTCCTTATTAAAGGATATAATTATTTGAAACTATAAAATGTCGCTTATATCGAATAAGAACCATTTTTATGCTTATAAAATCAGTACCCCCTTATTTCTATAGCGTTTAATGTTGCATCTTCTCTTGCATGAGTACAGTCCCTTAAAAATATATGAAACCTTTTCTCAAATAATGAAAATTCATATATTGATCCATCTTGTGATAAACATCAATGTTTTTTAATTAAAAGAACAAGCACGCAAAAAAAGAGCGATAACATCTACTCAGTATTTATATACGTTAAAAGAAAAAATATTACATATTTGATATTCTCATTCACTATAGAAATGAGGTGGTTCTCTTATAAGATATTTAATATATTGACTTATCATTATAAGACTTTGATTTTCTTACACTGAATTACAACCACAAATAAAGTAAGATCCTCCCATCTTAAATCTCATATTGAATCCATTAAAATCGTTTCCTTGAAAGTTACAAATGAGAGTGGTGTGTGAGTAAAAACGATTAAAAAAGGAATAAAAATGCTTCTTATAAAGCCTTTCAAGTGCAAGGGATCGCAACATTGGGAGTTGTTAAGTAGTATGAGGGCTAAAATTTATACTTTTATTAAGCATAAAAAGGATAGTGCACAATGGACTTATATCTCAAGGAGAGTATGTATACTATTTACGAGTAGAGTTTGAAATATAGTTAAGAGTATTGAGCAATCGCTCTTTAAAAAGCCTGTGAATGTACAACATTAAATGTATTCTGTTTGGGATTTTTTGTATAGAGGAGCAACACCATTAAAGCAATATTTTATAATTATTTAAATAGCACTCTTCCCCCTAACTTTCAAATGTTAGCCAATTACATGATCTATCTGCTTTATTTGCTTCTTTGACTGTTGTAAATTTTTGATGATTCAATTTCGTAGTTTTAGAACAGATGTATCTATCCTAAAACTCTTACATGTTTCAGCGAATGAGAATAATTATACATTCAGACTATCTTAAGCGAAAAAATATTTTCATACCAAATAAATATGAAGAGCTACGGCTATAAAAACTGGTAAATCCACAATCTCTTTGTTGTTTATATGTCAATAAATTAAACGCAAAGGAAAATTCTTCGTCGTTCTTAGGATATTTTTCGTTTCTGATCTTGATTTTTCATTCCAAATCGACAATATGAGCTTGGGAGGTTGGTGGTGGACGGACTACTCGCCAACTGGGTCAGGTCTGGAAAGAAGCAGCCCCAACGAGTTCTGGTACGGGTCATCGTTCCAACCTCCTATTTTGCTGAAGAAATTATTTTTTATGCTGTCTTTTAGCGAGGTATTTTTAATCTTCAGAGCAGCATTTGTATGCAGCAAATAAAGGGGTTTTGTTATTTTTAAACAAATTGTCCCATAAATAATTTGATTAAGAAAAAATCCTTTTATATGAGACTACAGTATTGATCTATGCTTTTGTATTATCAAAATGTACGCATAAAGAACTTCGAAGTTGGAAATACTCATGGAAAATTTACCGGTAGAAACAGCCTATCGTGTTCTTGCTCGTAAATATCGACCCCAAAACTTCTCTGACCTCATTGGTCAGGAAGCTATGGTGCGTACTCTCACCAACGCCTTTGAAAAAGGTCGTATTGCACAAGCGTGGATGTTAACAGGGATTCGTGGCGTAGGTAAAACCACAACAGCACGTATTTTGGCACGTGCGCTTAATTATAAAACAAAAGATATTGATCAACCAACAACTGTATTGGACTCTCTTGGTGAACATTGCACACAAATTATCGAAGGACGCCATATTGATGTTATAGAAATGGATGCCGCTTCTCATACGGGCATTGATGATATTCGTGAAATTATTGAACAAATACGCTATCGTCCTGTTTCTGCACGCTATAAGGTTTATATTATCGATGAAGTACATATGCTCTCAACACAAGCCTTTAATGGTTTATTGAAAACTCTTGAAGAACCACCTTCCCATGTGAAATTTATTTTTGCCACAACAGAAATTCGCAAAGTTCCTATTACAATTCTTTCGCGTTGCCAACGTTTTGATTTACGACGTATTGACTCAAAAGCTTTGAGTGCACATTTGCGTCAAATTGCGAAATATGAAAAGGTAGAAGTAGAAGATCAAGCACTCTCTATGATTGCCCGTGCTGCAGAAGGATCTGCACGTGATGCATTATCCATTTTTGATCAAGCAATCGCCCATAGCAATGGCAATGTTAATGCTATTGCGGTGCGTACAATGTTAGGATTAGCGGATCAAGCACGTATTATTGATCTTTTTGAATTTATCATGAAGGGCGATGTTGTCAATGCGTTACATGAATTACGCAGTCAATATGAAGCAGGTGCTGATCCTCTTACTATATTGACAGAACTAGCCGATTTTAATCATCTGGTCACACGTTTACGTTTTACACCAGAAATAGTGGAAGATTTCTCTCTGACTGAAGAACAACGTTTAAGAAGTTTAGACTTTTCAAAAAAACTTTCCGTTCCTATTTTATCCCGAAACTGGCAAATGTTACTCAAAGGTTTACAGGAAGTTAATCAAACTGCACGTCCTCTTCAAGCCGCTGAAATGCTTTTAATTCGTCTTGCTCACACGGCTGACTTACCAACTCTTGATGAGGCTTTAAAAAAGCTTACGCAAGAAAAAACGCCTCTCACACTGGTTAAAAACTCTTCTCATCAAGAATCTACAAATGCAAATAATATAACAAAAGAAACAATGGTCGGAGCCCATGCTTCCTCGAGCATTTCAAATACATTAGCCGATCAATCAGATTTAAAAACATCTTTGAAAAACCAATTAGATCATTCCTTACAACCAGAAAATTTAGTTAAAAATCAAAACCATGACAAAATCAGCGCCCAAGAAGTAACAGAAATTCTAGAAACTTCTCAATCTACTGATCTTTCTGAAAAGATTGCAAATTTATCGCATTCTGTCACGCAAACAACAGAAAAGATTACTGAACCTAAAACTCTCGTGATTAATTCTTTGCACGATATTGTTCAATTAGCCGAACAGCATAATGACGTTCCTTTCAAACTCCTTGTTAAAGAATTTGTTCATCCTGTTTCTTTTGAAGCTGGGCATATTACCTTGAGACTTTCTGAAAATACCCCACAATTTCTTGCTCATGATATAGAAAAAAAGATATCTCAATGGACTGAAAAACGCTGGACAATAACTTTTGTTAATGAAGGAGGTGGCCCAACCTTACAGGAGGAAAGTATAGCGATTCAAAAGACTCTTTTTTCCAATGCAGAAACAGATCCTGATATTGCGAAAATCCTCAATCATTTCCCAGAAGCAAAAATTGTCGATATTCGACTCAATAAAGAAGAAAATGATCTTGATTTACTCTCCAATACCTTTAAAAATGCTGATATTTTTAAAAATAAAAATGATATCAATGATGAATAAGGATACCTATTCCTATGCGTGAAATGATGAGCATGATGAAAAAAGCCAAAGAAATGCAAGAAAAAATGCAGAAGATTCAGGAGGAAATAGCTAATCTGCAAGCTGTGGGCACTGCAGGGGGTGGTCTCGTCAATATCACTTTAAATGGCAAAAATATTATAACAGCAATTCAAATTGATCCTTCATTACTCAAACCTGAGGAAGGTGAAATTCTTGAAGATCTCATTATGGCAGCTTATAATGAAGCAAGAACAAAAATCGAAGTTGCAATAGAAGAAAAAACCAAAAGTATGACCGCAGGGCTACCACTCCCATCAGGTTTCAAACTTCCATTTTAATGAAACGGTTTTTTCCCGTGAGACAAAAATATGTCTAAATACATTGCAGGACCTGAGATTGAACGTCTCATTCAGATTTTATCACGGTTACCAGGTCTTGGTCCACGTTCAGCACGTCGTGCTGCGCTTCATCTTATCAAAAAAAAAGAGACATTGCTGGAGCCTTTGGGAGCGGCTATACAAGCAGCTATAGAAAAAGTTGGCATTTGTTCTGTTTGTGGAAATGTCGATACCATTGATCCTTGTTCAATTTGTACAGATTTGCGCCGCGATGATACAACAATCATCGTTGTTGAGGATATTGCTGATCTGTGGGCTCTTGAACGCGCAAAAACTTTAGCCGCACGTTACCATGTGTTGGGTGGACGACTCTCCCCCTTAGATGGAATAGGTCCTGACGAACTCAACATTGCCACCTTAATACAGCGTGTTGTACAAAACCCTATTACGGAAATTATTCTTGCTGTCAATGCGACTGTCGAAGGTCAAACAACTGCTCACTATATCACCGATCAGCTTTCTAATTTTCCAGTTAAAATTACGCGACTTGCTCATGGTGTTCCTGTAGGAGGCGAGCTTGATTATCTTGATGATGGAACTTTAGCAGCAGCTGTACAAGCAAGAACAAATCTTTAAAAATTTCTTTCTCTTACCTGTTATCTCGCTTTATTTACTATCATTTCTTTTTATGGGGAAATATTAAAATGATCAAAAAACATCTCTCACTTTTAAACGACTTTGGTCCTGGTATTCTAACATGTTTACTCATATCAGCCTTAGCTTATGGCTTAGAAGTTGTAGAAAAACAGCTTTTTGGACAAGCATGGCTTGAAAGCCTTGTTTTGGCAATTCTTTTAGGATCGATTATCCGTAGTTGTTTTCCTTTGCCAACATATTTTCAAAAAGGTATCACCTTTTGTGCAAAAACACTTCTCGAAATTGCTATCGTTCTTCTAGGAGCAAGCATTAGCATTAACGCAGTCCTTTCAGCTGGTTGGAATTTGCTTGCTAGTATCATATTCGTGATATTCGTAACGATTATTCTGAGCTTTGCCATCGGCCGACTTTTCGGGCTTTCTACACATTTAGCAATGCTGGTCGCTTGTGGGAATGCTATTTGTGGCAATTCAGCTATTGTTGCCGTTGCACCTGTCATAAAAGCAAAACATGACGATGTAGCCGCGTCAATTGCCTTCACTGCTCTTTTAGGAATTCTTATTATTTTATTTTTACCCTTTTTACATCCATCTCTGAATTTGTCATTTAGCCAATATGGTGTGCTTGCTGGCATGGTTGTGTATGCTGTACCACAGGTTTTAGCAGCAACAGCACCTATCTCTTTTCTGAGTGTTCAAATTGCAACAATTGTCAAATTAGTACGGGTTCTCATGTTAGGCCCTGTTATTTTTACTCTATCAATCATTTATCGCCGATCAGCACAAACACGCTTGCGTTTACATACCCTCGTCCCATGGTTTATCATTGGCTTTATTATCATGATGCTTGTTCGCTCAAGTGGTCTTATCCCTGAAAAGGCTATCAATCCCATCAAATTTATTGCCCAGTTGTTTACTGTTATCTCAATGGCTGCACTAGGATTAGGTGTTGATATCCGATCACTAAAAAAAGCAGGATGGCGCGTCATTTTGGCTTCAACCTGCTCCATAATTATTCTCGGTATTTGTAGCCTTATCATGATACAATTGAATGATTTAAATCATATAACATTTTAAATGTGCATTGATTATTATTTTTTCAACGTAGTATACAATCAACCCAAAGTCCTCATTATTATTAAAATCAGTTCTTTCATAAACTAGAAAAAGTTCTAAAATACTGCTCATTATTCTATACAAAAAATTGAAAGAGCTGATATTTAAGTGAAAACTGTCAAATGTGCTTTTCAGTCCATAATGATTTGCAACAGGGTAGTATCAAAATACGTAACTCATGCAAAACAATGCCATTTCTTTCATCTGCTCTCATTATGCTGAGTTTTTTATATAAAGACGGATAGAATATGTTCTTATTTGGAAAAAATGTGGGGTCATAACTTTTCCTCTTTTAAATTACTTTTACTTACTATGTAATACAAGTGGCATCAAAGTACTATTTGATAGCTTACAAGTTGTGACAACCCTTCCATTTAAACGATTCGTGAAGGAGTTTTTATTCTTTTCTTCAACAGTTTTGATTCATACGCTAACTCCGCTTGTAATATACAAGCTAATAACTTTAATTGTTTCACCATAAGTAGACTTAAAATAAGAGAATCTTACAATACTCAAGGTACTCATTCAAAAAGTGATAAAAATAAGGATTAAATCAACATCTCGTTCTATCCCATAAAAAGATATTGTTGCTTATTGTCACTAGTAACTTTCTTACAAATGAAATATACGATAATGAAAAGATTAAAAATACAGCAGGACTTTTATTTATCGTTTTATTCAACTAAAATATTTTTATGCTTATCCTTGCTATAGATACCGCTTCAATTTATTGTGCTGTTGCGCTTATTCGTCATAAATCTGTTATTGCGCGTATCAATGAGCGCATGAACAAAGGACATGCTGAAAAACTTATTGAGCAGATTACACAAATAATGAAACAAGCCAATATGACGCTTGATCAAGTTGAGCGTATTGCTGTCAATATTGGACCTGGATCATTTACTGGTGTGCGTGTCGGTGTTGCAACAGCGCGCGCTTTGGCATTAGCACTTGAAATACCAGCTGTTGGAGTGAGTGCTCTTGAAGCGTTAGCAGCACAAGTTATAAACAGTAAAAGTACAGCATCGGCAATTACTGTTGTCATTGAAGCAGGGAGAGGGATGTTCTACCATCAAAATTTTCATAATGATCTCACACCTTTGGGAGAGCCGGGATTAAAAACAATTGAAAATATCCTCGAAGATTTGCCAAAAAAAACCCGACTGACTGGCCCAGCTGCTGATGTCGTTGTGGAGCATATTAAAAACCATAAAATACACGAAAAAATTGTCCTAGAAAAAATCCCCTGCGAAGCGGCCGATATTGTAAACTATGCTTATCTTGCTGCAAACAAACAATCAAAAAATTCACCTCGCCCACTCTATCTACGCAGCGCTGATGCAAAACAACAAACCAATTTTGCTTTACCACAAAAAAAATAATGACCAAATTTTCATTGACAAAAAAGAATTTTGGAATTGCTCCGCTACAAGTTAATGATAGTGCTTCTCTTCATCAAATTCATCAGCATTGTTTTACCCCTTCTTGGGAAAAACAAGCTTTTGATAATTTCTTAACAGATCACTCTATCTTCGGATACAAAGCTTTTCTCATTGATCACTCTGATCAAATTTTAGGCTTTTGCCTATGCCGTCTCATCCTTGATGAAGCAGAAATCATCACAATTGCTGTTCACCCTCATTATCGTCAAAAAGGAATTGGTACCTTTCTTATTGAAAGCACAGTTCACTATCTTCACGACAAGGGCGCCATAAAATTATTCTTGGAAGTAGAAGCCACAAATCTTTCTGCTTTGAACCTTTATCAACGCTTTGAATTTCAAAAAATTTCTGAACGTCTTGCCTACTACGCGTCAAAAAATGGTCGTGGTGATGCAATTATCATGCAAAAAACTTTTAAGCAAATAGATTGAGATTTGTGTAAAAAACATTTACACATGCGCTATGAATAAAGTAAATCCTAAAAATACGCCTCCTGTTGCTCCTAAAAAGGTTTTTATCAAAACCTATGGATGTCAAATGAATGTTTATGATAGCCAACGGATGACTGATAGCCTCAGTTCGCAAGGCTATGTGACAACACAAATTCCCAATGATGCCGATCTTATTCTTGTTAATACCTGTCATATTCGTGAAAAAGCAGCAGAAAAACTTTATTCTGATCTTGGTCGTTTGCGCGTTATACGTCAAGAGCGCACACCTGATAAACCCCTGATGGTTGGTGTAACGGGTTGTGTTGCACAAGCTGAGGGAAGTGAAATCTTGCGCCGTGCGCCAACAGTGGATCTTGTTATTGGTCCACAAATGTATCATCGCCTGCCAGAATTGTTAGAAAAAGCCAAACAAGGAAAAAAGATTATCGAAACAGACTATGCTGTTGAAGATAAATTTGCTCATTTGCCGCCTCATAATAAACATGCAGTAAGAAAACGGGGTGTTAGCGCATTTTTAACAGTACAAGAAGGGTGCGACAAATTTTGCACTTTTTGTGTTGTTCCCTATACGCGGGGTGCTGAAATATCACGGTCCGTCGAGCAAATTACCGAGGAAGCCCGCCAGCTTATTGAAGCAGGTGTTAAAGAGATTACGCTACTTGGACAAAATGTCAATGGTTGGCATGGACAAAGTGCTGATGGCAAAACTTGGCGTCTTGGCGATCTTCTTTATCATCTTGCAAAACTCGATGGTTTAAAGCGTTTGCGTTACACAACCAGCCACCCACGTGATATGGATGATAGCCTTATTGCCGCGCATCGAGATCTTGATATGTTAATGCCTTACCTCCATCTTCCTGTTCAATCAGGTTCAGATCGCATCTTAAAAGCCATGAACCGACAACACAAAAGCTCTCATTATCTTCATCTTATCGAAAAAATTCGAACCGTACGGCCAGATATTGCCTTTTCAGGCGATTTTATTGTAGGGTTTCCAGGAGAAACAGATGAAGACTTTGAAGAAACCATTAAACTTATTCAACAAGTACAGTACAGTTCAGCTTATTCTTTTAAATATTCCCCCCGTCCTGGAACAGTGGGAGCCACAATGAAAAATCATGTTGATGAATCTGTAAAAGATGCCCGACTTCAACATTTACAAGCCCTTCTCCTTGAGCAACAAAATGCGTTTTTGCGTTCTAAAATTGATCAAAAAACGAACGTTCTCATCGAAAAACCTGGACGTCACTCAGGGCAAATGGTAGGGCGTTCCCCTTGGCTTTTACCTGTTGTTGTCGATACAGAAGCCTCTACAGGTAGCGTGATAGAAATTCATATTAAAAATGCAAGCTCAAACAGTTTTGTTGGTGAAGTGACAAATAGATAAACATGCCTCTAATACCTTGTTCAAAAATAAATATTTTGGAAAACTCTTTTATTTTAAAAGCAAATGATTACATCTAAAGCGTGCACTTTTTGTAAAAATTGTCTTTTATAAAGTTTACTTAACAAAATGTGCAATATTTATGTAAATATGGAGAATAGGCTGAAAGCTTCAACCGAAAAAATAAAGCGTATTAAAGAAAAAGTAAATATGTCCCTTGAAAAGGCTGATACCTTGAAACAAACAAGCGCTTCAGATGTGAGCCAAGTTGTTTTGATTTTCGAAAATAATAAATATGCAAAAGCAGTTTTTGGTAAATTTGACGAAAATCTCGCTTATATCGAAAAAAAACTCGAACTTAGTATTCATCCGCGTGGTAATGAAGTCTTAATCCGTGGAAATATTTCTGTTATAAAACGTGCGCAATATGCATTGCAGCAGCTTTATGAACGTGCCAAAACACATCAAGAGCTCACTTTATCAGATATAAAAGGAGCGATTGCTATGGCAAATATACCAAAGAAGCAGAAAGAAGACACAATAACACACAAATCTGCAACGAAA
Organism: Bartonella sp. AP331QHHD; assembly: GCF_042195905.1. Classification (NCBI taxonomy): domain Bacteria; kingdom Pseudomonadati; phylum Pseudomonadota; class Alphaproteobacteria; order Hyphomicrobiales; family Bartonellaceae; genus Bartonella; species Bartonella sp. AP331QHHD. Next base: position 92,180 of record NZ_JBHIPG010000053.1, on the reverse strand, counting down.
CGTATAGCAGCTCGGTTGAGTACCCATAAAAAAATAATTCATGCAAGAACTCCAACACAAGACGCTTACATAAGTGCTATGGAGCATACTGAACTTGTGTTTGGTGTAGGACCAGCAGGAACAGGAAAAACGTATCTTGCTGTTGCTCATGCTGCAATGCTTCTAGAACGTGGTATCATTGAGCGAATTATTCTCTCACGTCCGGCTGTTGAAGCTGGAGAACATCTTGGTTTTCTTCCCGGTGATCTCAAAGAAAAAGTCGACCCATATTTACGACCACTTTATGATGCTCTTTATGATATGATGCCCGCTGAAAAAATAGAACGCATTTTAGCCTCTGGTGTCATAGAAATTGCTCCTCTCGCCTTTATGCGCGGACGAACACTTGCCCATGCTGCTGTTATTCTTGATGAGGCACAAAATACTACGCCCATGCAAATGAAAATGTTCCTCACACGTCTTGGAGAAGGAACACGTATGATTGTTACCGGTGACGTAAGCCAAATTGATTTGCCTACAGGGCAAAAATCAGGTCTCATTGAAGCAATTCGCATTCTTTCAAATGTAGAAAATATTGCAATTGTGCATTTTGATGAAAAAGATGTTGTACGCCACCCACTTGTTGCTGCTATCGTTCGTGCTTATGATCGTGATTCCGAAATACAAAATAAAAAAAAATCATTCGCATGCGATGCATTAAAAAATGAATTTGATTCATCATGATTATTATTGATATAATGATTAAAAGCGCAGGGTGGAATGATGAGAAAATGCTTTATAATATCACTGAAAAAGCATTAATGGCAACTATGCATCATGTTTCATTGGCAAATGTTGTAAGCGAGATTAGCCTGCTTTTTACGGATGATGAACATATGGCACAAATCAATGCACAATGGCGCAACAAAAACAAATCTACTAATGTATTATCCTTTCCTGCTTTTCCACTTAAAGCTGGAAATCGACCTGGTCCCATACTCGGTGATATTATTATTGCCCGAGAAACTGTTGTTTTCGAAGCAGAGAAAGAAGGAAAAACATTTCAAGACCATTTAACACATATGATTGTTCATGGTATCTTGCATCTGCTTGGTTATGACCATGAAACTGATGATGAAGCATATAAAATGGAAAAGCTCGAAAGAGAAATTCTTCAAAAGCTTTCCATAAAAGATCCTTACGCATAATTGTCTATCAATGATAAAATTTAACTTTTAAAATCAATATTACCAGCATACCATTTAAAGCCTCTTATTTATCTATTATAAAAAAGAAAGTCTAGAAGATTTCAAAACCATGGCAAACAAAATAAATGCACAAAATAATAGTCAAGCATCTTCTAATAATGAAAAAGACCCCTCTCAGCAGACGAATCATACAGAGAAATATTCCCTGATGAATCATTTATTTTCATTCTTACGGGGTCGTAATTGTGCATCTACGTCACTGCGCGATGATCTTACCGTTGCACTCACGACTAACAATGAAAAAGATACCGCCCTCTTCTCACCTGAAGAACGTACTATGCTGCATAACATTTTACGCTTACGTGAAGCACGCGTGGATGATGTTATGATACCTCGTTCTGAAATCGAAGCATTAGAAATAAACACCTCTCTTGGAGAAACCCTTAAATGTTTTGCAAAAATTGGTCATTCTCGTATCCCCGTTTATGCTGAAACTTTAGATGATCCGCGCGGCATGATCCATATCCGCGATATTCTTAACTACATCACTCGCTTTATTATCAACCCAACAAAAACCGAACAAAAATCTGATTTGCTTCAATTAAACCATACAGACTTGCATACTCCAATCGGTGAATTGGATTTGATCCGAACAGTTCTCTTTGTTCCCAGTTCTATGCTTGCAAGCAAATTATTAACACGGATGCAAACTACACGAACTCAAATGGCTTTAGTTATTGATGAACATGGAGGAACAGATGGTCTCGTTTCAATGGAAGATATTGTTGAGTTAGTCGTTGGGGATATCGAAGATGAACATGATAATGTCGACAATGCTATCGTACGTGAACCAAATAATAAATGGCTCGTTGATGCAAGAACTGAACTAGAAGATGTGGAGAAAGCTCTTGGTCCTGATTTTATCGTAGGGGAATATGGTGATGAAGTTGATACTATTGGTGGTTTGATCGTCTCAATTCTTGATCGCATTCCTGCTAAAGGTGAAATTGTCGAAGCTGTACCTGGCTATAGATTTCGTATTTTAGAAGCTGATAAACGCCGGATTAAACGATTGCGCATTTTTCGCATTCCCAAAAATGAGAATCTTGAGAACAATGCCATCCCTAAAGAATAGTCCAGTATTTTTAAACAATTTCATCGTTTTTTTGTTCTCTGTTACAGGCTGGAAGCGCCAAGCATGGATATTTCTGTGTGGTGCTCTTACTTCTTTTGCACTTCCACCCTTTTATTTAACGCCTCTTTGCTTTTTAACTTTCCCTCTCTTTATTGTTTTACTTGACTCAATACGGGCCACCAAAAACAATAAAAAACATTTTTTTACTTACGCTTTAAGCTGTGGAACCTTTGGTTTTAGTTATTTTATTTGCGGCCTTTGGTGGCTATGCAATGCTTTGTTAACAGATCCAGATTCTTTTGGTTGGGCAGTCCCATTAGCCATTTTATTCCCTCCACTCTACCTTTCTCTTTATTGGTTTTTTTCTGGTTTTATTGTCGGTTTATTATGGACAAAAGGAATAGCACGCTTTTTTGTTTTAGCCTTTGCATTAGGATTATCCGAGTGGTTGCGTGCGTTTTTATTCACAGGATTTCCATGGAATTCTCTTGGCTATACAGCCATGCCAACCCCAATGTTCATGCAATCTGATGCAATCGTAGGACTTTACGGAATGAATATTCTTGCTGTCTTAGCCTACAGTTTGCCAACTGTTTTATTAACGGATGAAAAAAAGAAAGTGGCACTTTCTCTTTGCTTATCACTTATATTCATTCACTGTGGTTTTGGGTTTTATCGTCTTCATACTATAGAAAACACAACTGAAGATCAAAAAAGTGCTTATTGGGTGCGCATTGTTCAACCGTCCATCCAACAAAATATAAAATTGCGTGATAATACACGAGAATCTATGTTGGAAGCACATATGAAGCTAAGTGCAACGCCAACAACCGATCAAAATTCAGAACCCGATTTTATCGTATGGCCTGAAGCTTCCGTTCCTTACCTTCTCTATGATAATTCATCTATCACAATGCGCATTGCCTCTCTTTTAAAACCTAAACAATGGGCTATTGTTGGAGCAATACGCGCCAGCAATGATCTACCTCATTCCCAAACACAATATTTTAATACAATTGCAGTCATTAATGCTCAAGGTAATATTTTAAATACTTCCGATAAACTTCATTTGGTTCCTTTTGGTGAGTATCTTCCTTATCAGAATTTATTGAAAAAAATTGGATTGCGTACCCTTGCTGATAATATTGGTGGATATAGTGCTGCAAGTGTGCGCAAAATTGTTACAATGCCAAACGGATTTTCTTATCTACCCTTAATTTGTTATGAAGCAATATTTCCCCATGAAATGACTTTTAAAGGCTCCCCACCTCAAGCAATTATTAATATTACAAATGATGCATGGTTTGGTGTAACACCTGGACCCTATCAACATCTTCAACAAGCACAGCTTCGTGCCGTTGAACTGGGAATCCCCCTCATACGGGCCGCCAATAATGGCATATCAGCTGTTATTGATTCTTATGGACGAATCGTTGTAGCTCTTCGACAAAATGCTGTGGGCATTATTGATTCACAAGTTCCATCATCCATTACCCCTATAGGAAGCAATGAATACAGAACTTTCTCTACTTTTATCTTATTCATCCTTATGCTATTGTGTCGTATTGGTTTTGGTTTTACAAAACAGCTTAAATGATTCAAGTGCCCTTTGTACGGTATTGTGTTGTGTGTACCAGTGATATTGGGAAAAAATATTACATATTGTTTTAATTATATGATAAATCAACTGCGCATAAATATGATGTTGGTTTAGAAGAAAAATGCTGGAAATAAAGAGTTGCATTATGACCGAAACTAGAAAAAAACCTGACCCTATAGATATCTATGTTGGAACTCGTATCCGTTTACGTCGTAATATTTTAGGACTCACTCAAGAGAAACTAGGTGAAAAATTAGGAATTACTTTTCAGCAAATCCAAAAATATGAAAAAGGAACAAACCGTATTGGTGCCAGCCGTCTTCAAGCGATAGCGGAAATTATGGATGTTCCTGTTTCTTACTTTTTTGATAAAGGTATTACCTCCCAACAAGTAGAGGGTTTTGCTGAAAGTGAACACAATTTTATAGACTTTTGTTCTAGCAGCGAAGGGATTCAGCTCATGCGCGCTTTTACAAATATATCTGATGCTAAAGTGCGTCGAAAAATTATTGACTTGGCAAAAGCACTTTCTGAGGAAGATTTGACAAATAAGTTATAAATTAAAATTATATCTTTTCTCTTTTATTCATATACATTTGCATTGACTATTTGCTGTAGAATTAGCAAATGGTGACGACTTTAGTAAGCAATTGATTAAATCGTTGGTTTTCTTTTTTGAAGGAGTTCCTATGCCGCATCAAGATTATCTTTTTACGAGCGAATCGGTATCGGAAGGACATCCTGATAAAATTTGTGATCGTATTTCCGATGAAATCGTTGATATGATCTATAAAGAAGCTGAAAAGACTGGTACTGATCCATGGTTAGTACGCGTTGCCTGTGAAACTCTCGTCAGTGTCAACCGTGTTGTTATCGCTGGTGAAGTACGTGTTCCCGATACGCTATTAAAAAAAGATAAAAATAAAGAATTCATCTATGATGAAACTAGCTTTCCACTCATTAATCCTACACGTTTTCGTACAGCAGCGCGCCGTGCTATTCGTACCATTGGCTATGAACAAGCAGGCTTCCATTGGAAAACTGTTAAAATTGATGTTCTTTTGCGCCCACAATCAGCTGATATAGCAAGAGGGGTTGATAATGCTACGGATCGGCATGGTGAAGAAGGAGCGGGTGATCAAGGTATCATGTTTGGATATGCTTGCCGTGAAACACCTGATCTCATGCCTGCGCCAATTTATTATGCGCATAAAATTCTCAAACTTCTTGCCGCAGCTCGTCATAAAGGAGAGGGAGAAACTGGAAAATTAGGACCAGATGCTAAAAGCCAAATAACCATACGTTATAAAAATGGAAAACCGATAGAGGTCACATCCATTGTTCTTTCAACGCAGCACCTTGATGAAAGCTGGGATTCCAATAAAGTACGTACAGTGGTTGAACCTTACATTCGCCAAGCTTTACATGACATTCCCATTGCAGCTCAATGTAGTTGGTATATTAACCCAACAGGAAAATTTGTCATTGGAGGCCCTCAAAGCGATGCCGGATTAACGGGACGCAAAATTATTGTGGATACTTACGGAGGTGCAGCACCCCATGGAGGCGGTGCTTTTTCAGGAAAAGATACAACAAAAGTTGATCGTTCTGCTGCCTATGCGGCACGCTATCTGGCTAAGAATATTGTTGCTGCTCATTTAGCAGAGAGATGCACCATTCAACTCTCCTATGCAATTGGTATTGCACAACCTTTATCTATTTATCTTAATCTTCATGGAACAGGAAAAGTCGATGAAAAGGTTATTGAAGAAGCCATCCGCAAAATAATGGACCTTTCACCTACCGGCATTCGAAAACATCTTGACCTCAATAAACCTATTTATGCGAAAACAGCTGCCTATGGTCACTTTGGTCGTAAACCAAAACACGATGGTTCGTTTTCATGGGAAAAAACTGATCTCGTGAAAACGCTTCAAACAATGATCCAAATCCCATGATTAAACATAATATACGTAAGAGTGAAGCATTTTTTGGACGCCGACAAGGAAAACAACTTCGAGACAGTCAGCTTACACGTATACAAATGCTTCTCCCCAGTTTGAATATTGATTTAAATGTCCCTCCTCCCTTAAACCTTACATCCTTATTTTCAAGCAAAGTAAGAGAAATTCGACTTGAAATCGGTTTTGGTGGAGGTGAACATTTACTTCATGAAATGGCATATTTTCCAAAAACCGGTTTTATCGGCGTCGAGCCCTTTATCAATGGCATGGCAAAAATATTATCGTCTCTTGAACAGCATCAAAACCATCAAAATCGTCTTCGCCTCTATAATGATGATGCTACACGCCTTCTTGATTGGCTCCCTGATAACTCGCTTGATGGAATAGACCTCTTCTATCCTGATCCTTGGCCGAAAAAGAAACACTGGAAACGACGCTTCATCAATATAAAAAATCTTAACCGTTTTGCTCGTGTTCTTAAAATAGGAAAATTTTTTCGCTTTGCTAGCGATATAGACAGTTATGTAAACTGGACTTTGTACCATTGTGCACAACATGATCACTTTGAATGGAAAGCAGAAAGCCCTCAAGACTGGAAACTCCCTTATCCACTATGGAGTGGAACCCGCTATGAAGCAAAAGCTTTACGCGAAGGACGAACGCCTGCCTATCTTACCTTTATCAAGAAATAAATGATCAAGCGCTTTTCTCATAAACAACTTGAAAAATTTTGAATTTAAGAGTATCAATAGTTAAATTCTTGGTCTTATGATGAAGAGTGGGCCGTTGGACCCGCTCTTTTTTAATATCATAAAACTGATGAAACCAACTTGGATAAAATGTATGAACGAAGCTGAAAAAATAAGCAATCTTGACGAACCGCGCCTGTTTGAAGAAGATGGTATCGAAGCACAGGTTGCTGCTCTTGTCATACCACTACTTAAACCTTTAGGTTTTCGTTTGGTTCGTGTGAAACTTCTTGGTCAAAATGGTTTAACACTTCAAATTATGGTTGAACGTGCCGATGGTTCTATGACCATAGAAGATTGTGAAACTGTTAGTCGAACAGTTTCTCCCCTCCTTGATGTACAAAATGTTATTGAACGCAAATATCATTTAGAAATCTCATCACCTGGAATTGATCGTCCATTGGTAAGAAAATCTGATTTTTTTCATTGGCAAGGGCATCTTGCAAAAATTGAAACCAAAATAACAATTGATGGGCGCCGAAAATTTCGTGGGACACTTACAAATATCACGCAAGATGGATTTATTTTAAACACTGATAAAGCTGCTTATGGAGAAGCCATGTATACCCCTATTTCCTTTTGTGATATCATAAATGCGCATTTAGTGCTTACCGATGAGCTTATTCGCGATGCATTGAAACAAAATAAAGATTTAAGTCAACAATTCATTGCCGAAGAGAACGCTAACGACTCTATACAGACGCTCAATTTCAAAAAATAATATCACTGGGAAATACCCATCGTGTGGCACAAAGAAGGAGAAAATTGATGGCTACAAGCGCTAACAGGCTTGAGATTCTGCAAATTGCAGATGCTGTTGCACGTGAAAAGTCAATCGACCGTGAAATTGTCATTTCTGCGATGGCTGATGCTATTCAAAAAGCAGCACGTTCTCGTTATGGTCAAGAAACCAATATTCGTGCTGAAATCAATTCTAAAACAGGTGAAATTAAATTACAGCGCCTGCTTAAAATCGTTGATGTCGTTGAAGACTATACAACGGAAATTACTTTGTCTGATGCTCTCAAACGTCAAGCAGAAGCAAAAATTGGTGATTTTTTTGCTGATCTTTTACCTCCTATGGATTTTGGACGTATCGCAGCACAATCTGCTAAACAGGTTATTGTACAAAAAGTACGCGATGCAGAGCGCGATCAGCAATATGAAGAATTCAAAAATAAAGTTGGTGAAATTATTTCTGGTACAGTTAAGCGTGTGGAATATGGTAACGTCATCGTTGATCTAGGGCGCGGTGAAGCTATTGTTCGCCGTGATGAATTAATTCCTCGTGAATCATTCCGCTATGGAGATCGCATTCGTGCTTTTGTCAATGATGTACACCGTGAAACGCGTGGTCCGCAAATTTTCCTTTCACGCACACATCCCCAATTTATGGTAAAACTTTTCACTATGGAAGTACCAGAAATTTATGATGGTATTATAGAAATCAAATCTGTTGCTCGTGATCCAGGTTCACGGGCTAAAATCGCCGTTGTTTCACGTGATGGTTCCATTGATCCTGTTGGAGCATGCGTTGGAATGCGAGGAAGTCGTGTACAAGCTGTTGTTGCTGAATTACAAGGCGAAAAAATTGATATTATTCCTTGGTCGCCTGATGCGGCAACATTTGTCGTTAATGCACTGCAACCTGCTGAAGTTTCTAAAATCATCCTTGATGAAGATGCTGAACGGATTGAAGTTATTGTGCCAGATGATCAACTTAGCCTTGCTATTGGACGACGTGGGCAAAATGTTCGCTTGGCTTCGCAACTAACAGGATGGAACATTGATATTTTAACGGAAAAGGAAGAATCTGAAAATCGTCAAAAAGAATTTACTGAACGGAGTAAATTGTTTATGGAAGCCTTAGAGGTTGACGAAATGATCGGACAGGTTATGGCATCAGAGGGTTTTTCTTCTATTGAAGAAATCGCCTATATTGATCTTGAAGAAATCGCTTCTATTGATGGTTTTGACCATGATACCGCCGCTGAAATCCAAAGTCGTGCCCGCGAATATCTTGATCATCAAGAAAAAGAACTTGATGAAAAACGCAAAAAGCTTGGAGTTTCTGACGAATTGCGAACACTTCCTGGAATGACAAGTGCTATGTTGGTTGCTATAGGTGAAGATGGTGTAAAAACAATAGAAGACTTTGCTGGCTATGCCGTTGATGATTTAGCTGGTTGGAGAGAACGTAAAGAAGGTCAAACACAGAATTTTTCTGGTATTTTAACCCCTTTTGACATTACACGCGCAGATGCAGAAGCTATGGTTTTAGCCGCACGTGTACAAGCAGGCTGGATAGACCAAGCTGATCTTGTTACAGAAAGTCCTGTAGAAGATGAAAATTCTGCAGAAAATGAAAAAACAGATGATTTGGATGTGGATACACTTTAAATGAACGAACGGACTTGCATTGTGACCCGAAAAAATGCTTCAGCACAAACGCTGATCCGTTTTGTTATTGGTCCCAATAACCAAATTGTTCCTGATCTTAAAGCGAATTTACCAGGGCGTGGCGTTTGGATTTCTGCCCATCACGCTGTTATTGAGAAAGCAATCAAACAGAAAGCTTTTCATAGAAATTTTAAAACAGATGTTGAGGTTGCACCAAATCTTGTGCATATTGTTGATACGCTTTTACTAAAAGCCGCTCTTTCAAGCCTTTCCATGGCACGAAAAGCGGGAGCAATTGTTATGGGAGCAACAAAGGTTGACGCTGCTATCCGCTCTGGTAAAGTTATTCTTGTACTTCATGCTAAAGAAGCAACAGAAGATGGGAAACGAAAAATTGCACAGGCCATCCATTCAATACAACAACAAACAAATCGGACTATAAAAACCATATCTTTATTTACAAGTGATGAAATGCGAGTGGCTTTTGGCTCTAATCCTGTAATGCACGCGGCCTTACTGGACACAAAAGCTGCTGAAGGATTTCTCAAAACAACATGTAAATTGATCAGCTATCGTGACGACAAGCATAGTAAGTCTAGTGAGATGACGGCACAAGCCGTGAAGGAAGTACAATGAGTGAAAATAACAACGACAAAACAACCGTCAAGAAGACACTAACTCTCAAGAGGTCTGTCTTGGAAACGAGCACGGTTAAACAAAATTTTAGTCATGGCCGTACGAAGGCTGTCGTTGTCGAAACCAAACGGCGTAAAATTACGCGACCTGATGAAAAAGCTGAAACCCTACAGCCCATTACAAAGCCGCATGTGGCCCCCCAGCGTTCTAAACCGCGTTTTGAGGGGAAAAAGCCTCAAGAATCTGTGACCAAAAGCAATCTTTCATCAACTGAAATGGAAGCGAGACTTCGCGCGTTAGAAGAAGCACATATCCAAGAAAAAATAACGCGAGAACAAGCCGAAGAAGAAGCAAGACGCGCTAAAGAGCGTGAAGAAATTTTACAGCAAGAAATTAAAGAAAAAGAAATACATCTCCAACAAGAAGAAGAAATATTGCCAGTACAGACTCCACCTGTTCCCCCTCTCATTGAACAGACAGATATTCCTATTGCGCCTAAACACACAACCGTGGTTGAAAAACGCAAAATAGATGACAATAAAGAGGAAGAACGGCATAGTCGACGTGCTAATCCTGCTAAGTCAGAAATACGTGTACCCAAAGTTGTCAAAGGAGCTGATGAGCGGAGACGCGGAAAGCTAACTCTGAATAGTGCACTGGATGAAGAAGGAAGCGCACGTGGGCGCTCAATGGCTGCAATGCGGCGTAGACAGGAAAAGTTTAAGCGTGCACAAAATCAAGAACCAAGAGAAAAAATTTCTCGCGAAGTTGTTCTTCCTGAAACGATTACCATTCAAGAGCTCGCACAACGTATGACTGAGCGTTCTGTTGATGTGATTAAATTCTTGATGAAACAAGGACAAATGATGAAACCTGGCGATGTTATTGATGCAGATGTTGCCGAACTCATCGCTGTTGAATTTGGCCATACTGTTAAACGTGTTTTAGAATCTGACGTAGAAGAAGGTATCTTTAATATAACAGATAATCCTCAAAACATGCAGCAGCGCGCCCCTGTTGTAACCATTATGGGCCATGTTGACCACGGAAAAACTTCGCTTTTGGATGCTATTCGTAAAGCAAATGTTGTTTCTGGCGAAGCAGGAGGTATTACGCAGCATATTGGTGCCTATCAAGTAGAACAAAATGGTCAAAAAATTACCTTTATTGATACACCAGGTCATGCTGCATTTACCGCTATGCGTGCACGCGGAGCTCGTGTTACTGATATTGCTGTTCTCGTTGTAGCCGCTGATGATAGTGTTATGCCTCAAACGATTGAATCAATCAATCATGCGAAAGCTGCTGGTGTACCTATCATTGTTGCTATCAACAAAATTGATAAACCAGCTGCGAATGCACAAAAAGTGCGTACAGAACTTCTACAACATGAAGTGTTTGTTGAAACTATGGGTGGAGAAACTTTGGACGTTGAAGTTTCTGCTAAAACTGGTCAAAATCTTGATAAACTTCTCGAAGCTATCCTTCTTCAAGCTGAAATGCTTGATCTGAAAGCAGATCCTCAACGAACTGCAGAGGGCGTTATCATTGAAGCCAAATTGGATCGCGGACGTGGGTCTGTTGCAACAGTTCTTGTTCAAAAAGGTACATTACACCCTTCTGATATTATCGTTGCTGGAAATGAATGGGGTCGTGTACGTGCTTTGATTGACGACCATGGCCGCCATGTCAAAGAGGCCGTTCCCTCTACACCAATTGAAATTTTAGGCATGCAAGGAACACCACAAGCCGGAGACCGTTTTGCTGTTGTCACACATGAAGCAAAAGCACGTGAAATTTCTGAATATCGGCAACGATTAGCACGTGATAAAGCTGTTGCGCGGCAAACTGGTTCGCGTGGTTCTCTTGAACAGATGATGACAAAATTGCAAACGACTGGTGTTAAGGAATTTTCTCTTATTATAAAAGGAGATGTGCAAGGATCAATTGAAGCAATCGCTTCAGCATTGGAAAAACTCGGAAATGACGAGGTTCGTGCGCGTATTGTACATTCTGGTGCTGGAGGAATTACCGAAAGTGATATTTCTCTTGCAGAAGCTTCTAACTCTGCTGTAATTGGCTTTAATGTTCGAGCCAATAAGCAGGCACGTGATTTTGCTAAAACACAAGGAATTGAAATTCGTTATTACAACATCATTTATGATCTTGTTGACGATATCAAGGCTGCTATGTCTGGATTACTCTCACCAGAACAGCGTGAAACTTTCCTTGGTAATGCTGAAATTCTAGAAGTCTTTAACATTACAAAAATTGGAAAAGTTGCAGGATGTCGTGTTACAGAAGGTAAAATAGAACGAGGAGCCGGTGTTCGCCTTATCCGCGATAATATCGTTATTCACGAAGGAAAGCTGAAAACACTCAAACGCTTTAAGGATGAAGTCAATGAAGTGCAAAGTGGTCAAGAATGTGGAATAGCCTTTGAAAATTATGAAGACATGCGCGCAGGAGACATCATTGAGACCTTCCGTATCGAACATATTAACCGCACATTATAAAATAATCCAATAACTTTCCTCATTTCACGACAGAGTTAAAGTGATTGGATTTTATAAACAATGTCTCTTTTTTCCTTATCTTGATGATTAAAAAAGAGATCTTGTAGCAGGGATAAAACTTTGATGAAAAATGCAAGGCCATCACAACGGCAACTTAGAGTAGCAGAGCAAGTACGTCATGCAATAGCGCATATATTACAGCGTGATATTTTGCTTGATGATGTCTTGAAAGATATTGTTATTTCTGTCTCTGAAGTACGCATGTCACCAGATTTAAAAATTGCTACTTGCTTTGTATCACCTCTCAGTACTCTTAAAAATGCTTCTCATACCGATGTTGTTGATACCCTCAATAAACATAGTCGTTTTCTCCGTGGAGAAATCAGTCATGCGTTGCGACAAATGAAATATATGCCAGAACTGCGTTTCCGACTTGATAATAGCTTTGATAATTTTTCAAAAATTGATGCCCTCCTTCGCTCGCCTGAGGTTGCACGCGATCTTCACCATAGTGATACAGATGAGGATTAAAGATATGGCGCGGCAACACAAGAAAAAAGGGCGTCCTGTTTCTGGCTGGGTCATATTTGATAAACCAAAAGGAATGAAATCAACAGAAGCTGTCTCACAAATCAAATGGCTCTTCCATGCTCAAAAGGCAGGACATGCGGGTACACTTGATCCTCTTGCTTCTGGTCTCCTTCCCATTGCATTGGGCGAAGCAACCAAAACCGTCCCTTACGTGATGCAAGGCAAAAAAACTTACCGTTTTCATATTGCTTGGGGGCAAGAGCGCTCAACAGATGATTTAGAAGGAGAAATAACGAAAACTTCTCTCATACGTCCAACACAAGAAGAAATACTTGCTCTTCTTCCTCAATATACAGGTGTTATTTTGCAAACACCTCCACAATTTTCAGCAATCAAAATTGCTGGAAATCGTGCCTATGATTTAGCGCGTGAAGGGGAAGTTGTTGAAATTCCGCCCCGTGAAGTGGAAATAGAAACTTTCAAGTTATTAGAAATGCCTACTAAAGAGCATTCTATCTTTGAAATAACCTGCGGAAAAGGAACTTATGTGCGCTCTTTAGCACGCGATATGGGACGTGATCTCGGTTGCTATGGGCATATTGCTGATTTAAGACGTATTGCCGTCGCACCTTTTGATGAAGAAGATCTCATTACATGGGAGGAACTAAAAGCGGCCATTCCGCCAAATAAAAACACTACAGATGAAAATAATCGTTCTTTTGAAAAAAACTTCTCAACACTCGATGGGCTCTTAATTGACACAAGTGCCGCATTAGATTGCCTCCCTCACTATATCCTTAATGAAACTCAAGCACAGAGAATTATCAAGGGTCATTCTATCTTCTTGAATCATCACAAAGCACCTCTTGATGAAGAGGAAATTTGTGTCCTCTATAAGGAACAACTTCTTGCTATTGGCACTCTCGACAAAGGTCTATTTAAACCAAAGCGGATTTTCACAATTTAATCGATTCTTTTCCCAACCACCTTTTGCGGAAAGATATTTTTCTCTATCAATTAAGAAAAATATGGTGCTTTTCATTGTCTATATTTACCGTATTCATATCAAAATTTAAGTCAGTGCTATAAGCTAACACCACCACACACTTTTTCCTCTTAATGTCGCAACAATCCTTGCATTTAAAGGATTCATAAGAGGCTTTTTATTTCTTTTTCAATCGTTTTTTACTCATACTTTAGTCCTCGTTTATAATGTACAAGCAAAGATATGGACTGATTTACTCTAAATAGATTTGAAACGAGAAAAGCTTAAGATTTTCAGAACTATCACTCAACATGAAAAATGACAAATAACCATTATAAATCAATTCATTAAATATTGAAATAGCAATTTTTTATGATTATGCTAACAAATTGATCGAAATAATATTAACATAATTTAATATTTTACAAAAAAACTGTTTTAACCCTAAGGGAGATGATCAGAGGAGGATTTTAAAAGCATCTCATTGGCTTGGGGTATTGTTTGGCGTTCAATCATGCGGTGCACTCTTATACCGTTAGGAGCACAATTTAAATGGCGCAGACGCTTATTGACTTCTGCATCTGCTTTTGTACGACGATGATTATGGCGTAAATAGTCTACCCATGTTGGCATATGATAAGCCTCTGTCCAATATTCAGGTCTTTCAAGATCTCGTAAAAGGACCCATTGACGCGCACCATCACGTAATCGAATATGGCGTCGACGCGTCATCACTTTGAGAAACTCTTCGAGTTCATTTTCATGAATTTGGTAATCAATCATTATCATGATCGGGCCACTTCTTGCTTTGAGGTCGAGTAATAGTTCCGGCTCTCTAAAATGATCAAGAGGATTTAAATCTATCTGAGGAATTTCTTGAATTCTAAATTTTACCCCTGCAAGAGCACCAAAAATCAAGAATAGAGAACAAACGCTCAAAGCAATTGTTGGAGAATAACCATCAGCTAAACCTCCCCAGATTGCACTTCCAATAGCCATCCCCCCGGCAGATGCCGTTTGATAAAGAGCTAAAGAACGTGCAACAACCCAGCGTGGTGTAGAGAGTTGTACAGATGTATTAAACAATGATAAGGCCAAAACCCAACATAAACCTGCAGGAAATAAAGCAATATGGCTTATAATCAGTGAACGACTGATTCCCAATAAAAAGCAAGAAAAGGCGAAACCAATAAATGCACTTGCAATAATTGTTTCTGAACGAAAATGATGCCGTACAACTGCATTAATAATACCTGCTGTCATGGCTCCTAACCCAAAACAACCGAGCAATGTACCATAAAGAAGGGCACTTCCTCCAAGAACTTTATGCGCAACAATTGGCAAAAGTGCTAAAATAGAAGTTGCTCCTATACCAAAAAGGAACGCTCGAACCATAATACTTAAGAGATTAGGTGACATCGCAACATAACGCAAACCATCTGAGACAGCTCCTAACAGCCTTTCTCGTGGCAATGAGTTGTTTTCATAATTCGACTTCCAGAAAAACAACGCACCAATAAGAGGAATATAGCTTATAGCATTAAACAAAAAAGCAGCCGATGCCCCTAAAGTTGCAATGATGGCACCACCAATAGCAGGACCAACACTCCGCATCAAATTAAAGCCAACACTATTCAAACTAACAGCAGCAGGAATATTTTCCCTGCTCACAATATCTCCTATCGTTGCTTGCCAAGAAGGATTATAAAAAGCTGTGCCACATCCAATCAAAAACGTAAAACATAACAAAAGCCAAGGTGTTAGAAATCCCATATAGGCTAAAACAGATAAACTCATCGATATGACCATCATCATAATCTGTACACACAACATAATTTGACGCCGATTAAAATTATCAGCTAATGCCCCTGCCATCAAAGAAAACATAACAAGTGGTAATGTTGTGGCACTTTGAACTAGCCCAACCATGGAATGCGAAGAACTAATCAACGCCATTAACCACCCTGCTCCAACAGCTTGTATCAGCCCCCCTAAATTAGAAATAAGAGTAGATGACCATAAATTTCGAAATACCGAATTACGAAAAAGTTTTAATGTTGAAATGCTCTGCATCTTTTCCCTCCAACGCTATTTATCACTTTTGTTACCACTCACACACACTCATAATCTTTGTATCAAAAGGATGCATAATTGTTTAAAAAACTTCTCATAAAACTCTATTTAAATCAATATTTCAAAACAAAAGCTTTTATTTAAAGAAAGACTTCAAAATGCTGTCAAGGACTAGTATTTTAACCTTCTTTCCTATATAAGAACGAAAATAGGTAAGAGTCTTCGACTTTTCCTGTTTTCTCACAGACCCTTGCTGAACGACATCTCGGCTATGGGTGACTTTATGTTTCTTCGTTTTTGGAAAGGATAATACGATGTCGATTACAGCTGAACGTAAAAAAGCTCTTGTCTCAGAATACGCAAACAAAGTTGGTGATACAGGATCACCAGAAGTGCAAATTGCTGTACTTTCTGAACGTATTTCTAATTTAACAAACCACTTTAAATCTCACAAAAAGGATAATCATTCTCGTCGTGGTCTTTTGAAGATGGTGTCTCAACGTCGGCGTCTTCTTGATTATCTTAAAGGAGTTGACCAAAATCGTTATCAGACACTTATAAAGAAGTTAGGTTTGCGTCGCTAAAAGAAAAATGGAAGTGGTATTAAAAAAAAACACCCATTTTTTCAACGTGTTGCTTTTAATTAAAAATTTTAAAAACTGATAAGTTATTATGGGATAGAACTGCTCATCGTTTCGCATTTAAGCAGTTTACTTCTCTTTTCTCGCAACAAAGATAAAAAGTATGTTGTCCACCCCAGATCTTGGAAGTATGCTACGCAAAACCAGAATGTGAGCAATCAAAGATTTAAACACTGGTCATTAAGGATAAAAAATGTTCAAAACGCACAAGATAGAAATTGAATGGGCCGGGCGTCCGCTCACCCTTGAAACAGGGAAAATAGCGCGTCAAGCTGATGGTGCAGTGATTGCTACCTATGGAGAAACGATTGTCTTAGCTACCGTTGTATCGGCCAAAAGCCCAAAGCCAGACCAGGACTTTTTTCCACTCACCGTTAATTATCAAGAAAAATCCTATGCTGTTGGTAGAATACCTGGTGGCTATTTGAAACGTGAAAGTCGGCCAAGTGAAAATGAAACTTTAGTTTCACGTTTGATTGATCGTCCAATTCGTCCCCTCTTCGTTGAGGGTTATAAAAATGATACACAAGTCATTGTTTCCGTTATACAGCATGATCTCGAAAATAATCCCGATATCCTTGCAATGATTGCATCCTCTGCCGCATTGACCCTATCAGGTGTTCCTTTCATGGGGCCTATAGCCGGTGCCCGCGTTGGCTATTGTAACGGACAATATGTTCTCAATCCTCATATCGATGAAATGCCTGAATCAAAACTTGATCTTGTTGTTGCTGGAACAGAAAGTGCTGTTTTGATGGTTGAATCAGAAGCACAAGAATTACCGGAAGATATCATGTTGGGAGCTGTGATGTTTGGTCACAAAGGCCTTCAACCTGTCCTTGATGCCATTATAAAGCTTGCTGAAGTTGCTGCAAAAGATCCTCGTGATTTTGTTCCTGAAGATCTTTCTGAGCTTGAAAAAGCGATGCAGAAAATGGCAGAACAGGATATACGAAAGGCTTACACAATTACTGATAAGCAAGAACGTTATGCTGCAATTGATGCACTAAAGACAGAAATCCTCAATAAATTTATGCCAGAACCAGAAAAAGACTGTCAATTTAGTGCAGATCAAATTGCAACCGTATTTAAACAGTTGCAAGCAAAAATTGTTCGTGGAAACATTCTTGATACCCAAAAGCGGATTGATGGACGCAATCTTTCTACCGTACGCCCTATCCAATCAGAAGTAAGTATTTTACCCCGCACACATGGATCAGCACTCTTTACCCGCGGAGAAACACAAGCGATTGTCGTTGCAACATTGGGAACTGGTGAAGATGAACAATATGTTGATTCCTTGACAGGAATGTATAAGGAAACATTCCTTCTCCATTACAATTTTCCACCATTTTCAGTGGGTGAAACGGGACGCCTTGGTTCTCCAGGTCGTCGTGAAATTGGACATGGCAAATTGGCATGGCGGGCAATTCACCCCATGTTGCCAACGAAAGAATCTTTTCCTTATACCATTCGAGCTGTCTCAGAAATCACTGAATCCAATGGCTCTTCTTCTATGGCAACGGTTTGTGGAACCTCACTTGCTCTTATGGATGCTGGTGTTCCTCTAGCACGCCCTGTTGCTGGTATTGCTATGGGCTTGATTAAAGAAGGAGAACGCTTTGCTGTTCTTTCTGATATTTTAGGGGATGAAGATCATCTTGGAGATATGGATTTTAAAGTCGCAGGAACAGAAAATGGTATTACTGCCTTGCAAATGGATATCAAAATTGATGGTATTACCGAAGAGATTATGAAAATCGCGCTTGAACAAGCCAAAGGTGGACGAATCCATATCCTTAATGAGATGGCGAAAGCTTTAACCAGTGCACGTGCTGAGCTGAGTGAATTTTCTCCACGAATCGAAGTTATGAATATTTCTGTCGATAAAATCCGTGATGTTATCGGCTCTGGTGGTAAAGTTATTCGGGAAATCGTGGAACAAACTGGAGCAAAAATTAATATTGAAGATGATGGTACCATTAAAATTGCTTCTGCTGATGCTAAAACCATTGAAGCAGCAAAACGTTGGATCCATTCTATTGTCGATGAGCCTGAAGTTGGTGCTATCTACCAAGGAACAGTTGTAAAAACTGCAGAATTTGGTGCATTTATAAACTTCTTTGGTTCTCGTGATGGACTCGTTCATATCTCTCAGCTTGCATCAGAACGCGTCACCAAAACAACCGATATTGTAAAAGAAGGTGACAAAGTTTGGGTTAAATTAATGGGCTTTGATGAGCGTGGAAAAGTTCGGTTATCAATGAAGGTCGTTGATCAAACAACCGGAAAGGAAATCACCGGTGATAAAGCGATGAATGAAGAAAAGTGCGTGGATGAAAAAAAACAACCTGAAAATAAGCGCCGCCGAAAGAAAAAAGAAGAGTAAGTTTTTCCTCTTATCGTATCATGAAATGCCATCCCAATATTGGAGTGGCATTTTTCTTTGAAAGAGTCATATGTGTTATTATTTTTGCCTTTTGAAAATCATGAACTCCCGTATCCTGATCCAAACCAGTGTTGGCTAAGTTTTGGTTTAACAGAAATCCCAGCTCCAGAATGGGCACAAAATTTAAAAGTTATTACGCCTTGGCGACCAGATTTTTTAAAATTTGTCGATACTCAATTTCACTGCTCTCCTCAAATAGATAAAACTTTCAGCTATGATGGTGCATTTTTACATTTGAGCAAATATCGTGGTTTGAACCAAAATTGTTTTCTTGATTTATTAGAATGCGTTAAACCCAATGGATGGATTGTAATCAGTGGGGATAAAACTGCTGGTGCTGCTTCAATGATGAAATGGGTCAAAACAATTGTTCCCATCACCAATAAATTGTCTAAAAATCATGGTCTTGTATTTTGGTTGCAAGTTCCTCAACAAATTGAGAGACATAACATTGCGCAATTGCGCTCACCACCGCTCACTTTTGGTAAATTTCAAACCACTTCTGGTATGTTCTCACACGGACGTATTGATCCAGGATCTGCTGCGCTTGCTTCTTATATGCTCAAAATTATTTCTGGAAAAACGGCTGATTTTGGTGCTGGATGGGGTTATCTTTCTCACGTTGCGCTTGAAAGAAGTGAAAAACTCACCGCTCTCGACCTTTATGAAGCAGACTACAACGCTTTGAGAGCAGCAAAACAGCACCTTAAATCCATAACAGCTCCTTTTCCAATTCATTTTTATTGGCATGACCTTGTACATGAACCTATCACAAATCTATATGACACAATCATTTCAAATCCACCGTTTCACACACAACAAACAACAGATGTTGCATTAGGAAAAAATTTTATTATAAATGCTGCAAAGTGCTTAAAGCCAAGCGGCAATCTGCTTTTTGTTGCAAACCGCCACCTGCCTTATGAAACATTATTAAAAAATATTTTCCGCACAGTGTTGATACATGAACAAGCCCATGGTTTCAAAATTATCGAAGCACGCAGATAAACAGAATAAGCAATAACTTTCAAAGAATAAAACGTGAAAGATCGATATCAGCAGCAAGCTCGCCAATAGATTTTCTCACGTAAGCAGCATCAATTTTAAACGATGTTCCAGCTTTATCAGGTGCAGTGAAAGAAATCTCATCCAAAACGCGCTCCATCACTGTTTGCAAACGACGTGCCCCTATATTTTCAATCCTTGCATTTAAATCTACAGCAATATCTGCTAAAGCATCAATTGCATCATCGGTAATTTCCAAATGAACCTCTTCCGTTGCCATAAGAGCGATATATTGTTTAATCAAACTAGCTTCTGGTTCCGTTAGAATGCGCCGTAAATCTTCCCTTGTTAAAGGGTTCAGCTCCACACGGATGGGCAAACGTCCTTGAAGTTCCGGTAATAAATCAGATGGCTTGGAAACATGAAATGCACCTGAGGCAATAAAAAGAATATGATCTGTTTTGATTTGCCCATATTTTGTAGCAATTGTTGTTCCTTCAACCAAAGGCAAAAGATCCCGTTGAACGCCCTCACGCGAAACCGCAACACTTGCTCCACCATCCCTGGTTGCAATTTTATCAATTTCGTCGATAAAAACAATACCGTCATTTTCAGCAACACGAAGCGCCTCTTGAATAATTTGCTCCTGATCAAGGAGTTTTTCAGATTCATCATCAATGAGCGGTTTAAAAGAATCCTTTACTGTCGTCTTACGGACTTTTGTACGACTGCCCATTTTGCCCAAAATATCTGATAAATTCATAATACCCATTTGTGCCCCAGGCATACCAGGAATATCAAAGGTTGAAGCACTATTGCTATTATTATCGGCGACTTCAATTTCAATCTCTTTCTCATCCAATTCACCTTCACGCAATTTTTTACGAAAACTATCACGGGTAGCAGGACTTGCTGTTTTACCAACAAGGGCGTCTAAAACGCGCTCTTCAGCATTCACGTGAGCCTTTTCTTTTATTTCATCCCGTTTCTTTTCACGCACAAGAGAAATGGCAATTTCAACAAGATCTCGAATAATTTGCTCAACATCACGTCCCACATAACCAACTTCAGTAAATTTAGTCGCTTCTACTTTAACGAAGGGTGCTCCAGAAAGTTTTGCTAATCGACGTGCAATACCAGTTTTACCAACTCCTGTTGGCCCTATCATTAAAATATTTTTTGGCATAACTTCTTCACGCATCGGCTCATCAAGCTGTTGCCTACGCCACCGATTGCGCAATGCAATAGCTACAGAGCGTTTGGCATCATTTTGGCCAATAATAAAACGATCAAGTTCAGAAACAGTCTCACGAGGGGAAAATACAACACACATTTAAATAGCTTTCTCTAAAGAAGATAATTCTGCATCCAATGTTTCAATCGTAAAATGATCATTGGTGTAAACACAAATTTTAGCGGCAATAGCCATAGCTTTACGAGCAATAGTTTCTGCATCCAAATCCAAATCCATGAGTGCACGCGCTGCTGAAAGAGCAAAATTTCCTCCAGAGCCAATTGCCATAACCCCATCTTCTGGCTCTAAGACATCACCAAGCCCTGTTAGAGCCAAAGTTACTTTCTTATCAGCCACGAGCATCATTGCTTCGAGACGACGCAAATAGCGATCTGTTCTCCAATCTTTTGCAAGTTCCACACAAGCACGCATAAGCTGATCAGGATATTGTTCAAGCTTTGTTTCCAATCTCTCCAGTAATGTAAAAGCATCTGCCGTAGCACCTGCAAAACCAGCAATAACCACTCCGTTCTTTCCAAGACGACGCACTTTACGTGCATTGCCTTTCATAATTGTCTGTCCAAGAGAGACCTGACCATCACCGGCCATCACGACTTTTCCACCTTTTCGTACCGTAATAATTGTTGTACCATACATTATGTCTGGCTTATGTTCTGTCATAAGGAAACTCCTTAATATTAACTTTACTTTTTAATATTGATTTCTTTTCATACAATGTAAAACTCAATTACTATTGTCCTATTTAAGAACATATACAGCAAAACACAATGATTCAGCATAACTCAATTTGTTGAAAATGGAAAAATGATATCATTGTTGTCAATGTAAATTACTGCTAAATAGCTTTATATAAACAGTTTGTGCTTTTTAGAGGAAAATTATGAAAAAAATAGCCATAGGGACCTTAGGTGGAACAATTGCAATGACTGCTGATAGTTTTGGTCACATGCAACCGACTTTAACTTCAGATAACCTCATAAAAAGTGTTCCTGATTTAAATAACGTTGCTGATATTCATGCACAAACATTGATGCAAATACCAAGTGGATCTTTATCGTTTCAAATGCTTTTTGAAATAATTAAGTGGGCAAAACAACAAATAAACGCTGGTGCAGAAGGTATTGTTTTAACACAAGGGACTGATACTCTGGAAGAAACAGCTTTTTTTCTTTCTCTTTATTGGAAAGAAGCCGAACCACTCATCATAACCGGTGCTATGCGCATGCCTCATGAAGCAGGCGCCGATGGCCCCGCCAACATTTTAGCAGCCACTCGTGTCGCAGCAGCCACACAAAGTCGTAACAGGGGCGTTCTCGTTGTCATAAATGATGCAATTCATTCACCTTATTGGCTCTATAAAAGCCATACCGTCAAAGTCGAAACATTTCAATCAGGTCTTGCAGGTGTTTTAGGAACTATTTTAGAGGGAAAACTTATTTATTTCAATGATCGAAAATTTTTCCCAAAAACGTTTGATCTTCCCCAAAACCATGATCATCAAATTGCACTCCTCTATTCCTCTTTATCATCTGATGCAAAATTAATGAAACTATGCCTTGAAAGTGGGTATTATGCTGGAGTTGTTATTGCTGGTTTTGGTGCAGGACACTGTAGTTTTCAAGAAGCAGACCTTGTACAACAATATGCACAAAAAATACCAATCATTATTGCTAGTCGTTGTTGTAATGGCTCAACAACTCGTATAACTTATGGCTATAAAGGCTCCGAAATCGATATGATTGCTTCTGGTGCTCTCATGTCTGGTTATTTATCAGCCGTAAAAGCGCGTCTACTTTTATGGACTTTTTTGGCGCAAGGGCACTCATTAGCACAAATCCGTGCAAACTGGAATGACTGGACTATAAGTTAATGAAAAATGATCTACTATCTTAAAAGAAGAGAGCATGCAAAACAAAATTTACTTGAAAATGAAGCCGCTCATCTGTCTACTCTTAAATCAATTGCTGCTGCAAAAAATTCTCGACCAATACAAATGATTGATACGACTATACAAAAAATTAATCAGAAAGATAATCTGATCAAATCCGTTTCTGACCGATATTCACCCTATCGCGTTTTTACTGCACAAGAATGGTCAGAGTTTCGTGCAGACACACCTCTTACTTTGACTTTTGATGAAATTAAGCGTTTACGCTCTATTGATGATCCTATTGATCTTAAAGAAGTCCAACGCATTTATCTTTCTTTATCGCGTCTATTATCATGCCATGTTGAAGCAGTACAGGAACTTTTTCACAAACGTCAGCAGTTTCTCCATCAAGAAGAGAGTAGAAAAACACCCTTTATTATTGGAATTGCTGGTTCTGTAGCTGTAGGAAAATCAACCACGGCTCGCATTCTTCAAGAACTGTTGAAAAGATGGACATCTAGCCTTAAAGTTGATCTAATCACAACGGATGGTTTTCTCTATCCTAACGCAATCTTACAGCAAAAAAATCGAATGAATCGCAAAGGATTTCCTGATTCCTATGACATTAAAAAGTTGCTGTGCTTTCTTTCGGCTATAAAAGCAGGTATCGGAAATGTCCGTGCCCCGCTTTACTCACATATGATCTATGATGTTCTAGAAAATCAGACTATTACCATTGATCGTCCTGATATTTTAATTGTTGAAGGTATTAATGTATTACAGGTCAGTGATCTTCCTAAAGATGGAAAAGCTATTCCTTTCGTATCAGATTTTTTTGATTTTTCAATCTATGTCGATGCTGAAACAGAAGTCATTCGTCACTGGTATTTGGAGCGCTTTAAACGTTTGCGTAAAACAGCTTTTCAAAATCCTGAATCCTATTTTCATCGTTATGCCCATCTCAATGAAAAAGAAGCTTCAAAAATCGCTGAGGATCTTTGGCAAACGATTAATTTAAAAAATTTACAGGAAAATATATTGCCAACACGACCACGGTCCAATCTCATTCTACGAAAGGGAAAAAATCATTTGGTCGAATATGTCGCACTTAGACGACTATAAGGATCTCATAACTATGCAGCACCACCACATTCATTTTACCTCAACACGTATCGATAACAGTTGCCCTATCATCTTGGTAAACCAAAGAACTCTTGCCAACTTATCACTTGATGCGTCAACAACAGCATGGATAAAAGTTAATGACTTTACTGGTAAAGCGGGACAAATACTCTTTATTCCTCACGAAACGGGGCATTTAAAAAAAGTTTTATTTGGAATTGGCAATGGTAACGATCCTTTTATCACAGGAGTTCTTGCTCAAAAACTTCCTGCTGGTCAATGGCATTTAGAAGGTACAACCTCTGATGAAATAAATACCTATCTTGGATTAGCATTCGGTAGCTATCAATTTAATCGCTATCGTCAAAATTCTTCTTTCAAATCATTATCTATCCATGTCAATGAGGCTATTGATCTTAATGAACTCCAACGAATTTATGAAGCTGTCTTTTTCGTCCGTGATCTCATTAATATTCCAGCCAATGATATGAACCCTGATACTCTCGAAAAAGAAGCTCGAAAACTAGGAAAAACCTATGGTGCTCATATCAAAAGTATTTGTGGAGACGATCTCTTAACCCATAACTTTCCGATGATTCATGCTGTAGGACGAGCAGGCAGCACTGCACCACGACTGATTGAGTTACTCTGGGGGCAAGAACATCATCCTAAAATAACGTTGGTGGGCAAAGGCGTAACTTTTGATACTGGAGGCCTCGATATTAAATCAGCCAATAACATGTTGCTTATGAAAAAAGACATGGGGGGTGGAGCAAACGTTTTGGGATTGGCTAAACTTATCATGGATGCAAAATTGCCTTTCCGTTTACGCGTTTTGATTCCAGCTGTAGAAAATGCAATTTCTGCGAATGCTTACCGACCAGGTGATATTCTTAAAAGTCGTAAAGGTTTAAGTGTTGAAGTAGGTAATACAGATGCTGAAGGGCGCCTTGTCCTTGCCGATGCACTCGCCTATGGTGATGAAGAAAGTCCACAATTCATGCTTTGTATGGCTACTTTAACAGGGGCAGCGCGTATAGCATTAGGACCAGATCTTCCCGCATTTTATTGTAATGATTCAATATGGGCACAACAAATTTCTGAATCTGCTCACGCTGTCTTTGATCCTCTTTGGCAAATGCCCCTTTGGAAACCTTACCAAGAGATGTTATCATCACCAATTGCCGATCTTAACAATGTAACTGGAAATAGCTTTGCTGGTTCTATAACGGCTGCTTTATTTCTTAATTCTTTTGTTGAAAAAGCTGAACATTTTGCGCATTTTGACCTTTATGGATGGGTTCCAAAAGAAAAACCAGGATACCCTATTGGTGGATCAGCACAAACTATTCGTGCCCTTTATAATATTTTTAAAAAATGAATTTTGACACAAATATCCACAAAAATGGACAATTTTGCAGCTTAAAGAATAATTGGTCTTACACTGTGTTCTTAGTTTTGTTTGAGGATAAAAACCTTACCAATACAGTTTTCATGAGTTTGTTTAAAGGTAAGGAGTAACAAAATGGAAAGCAAAAAGATGATCTCTAAAGACCCAAGACTTCATGCATTCAGAGATGATCTAGCAGATCAACGTCTTGAAACAGAAATTACAGCTCAACGCTTTGTTCAAGGTGAAAAAAGACGTGTTAATACAGCGGTCGCTGGACTTTTTAAAGAAAATAGTAAAAAAAGTGAAAGACAAACAGAATGCTTATTGGGAGAAGAACTTCTCATTTTTGAACAAGGGGAAACATTGTCGTGGGGACAATCACTCAAAGATGGTTATGTCGGTTATATTGATACAAAAGTTCTTTGTACATCAACCATAAAACAAACACATGTGGTTTCAGTACCACGCACATTTAAATATTTACACGCTGACTTACGTGGACCAATAGTATCCCCATTATCTATGGGAAGCAAAGTCAGTGTTGTTGATGAAATTGAAGTCCGTGACACAATGTATTCTATTCTTGAAAATGGAACAGCAATCATTACGAGCCATCTCAGCCCCATTGGACGCGTATATGAAGATTATGTCACAGTTGCAGAAACCTTTATCCGTACACCTTATCTTTGGGGTGGTGTCAGCGGTTTTGGAATTGATTGTTCGGGACTCATTCAGCTCTCTATGATGATGACCGATCAAATAGTCTTACGTGATACCGATATGCAGCAAGAAACTATAGGCAGTCTTCTTACAGATACTGATAAACTTCAACGAGGTGATTTAATTTTTTGGAAAGATCATGTTGCTATTATGGTCGATCACGCAAATATTATTCACGCAAATGGTTTTTCTATGGACGTTATGATTGAGCCATTGGAAAAAGCAATTACGCGTATCGCTAAAAAAAATCAATATCCTATCGCAAAACGCCGTCCAATTCAAGAAACTTAATACATGCCTCCTATAAAAAATTAATTGAATGTTTTTATTATGCAATAGATTGATTTATAAGGATAATTATCCATCATTCACTCTGCATCAAGCATTCTAAATATCGTAAAATTCTCTTATTTCAAATCTGTTTTTATGTTGAATCAATCAAAATCGCTTGCTTGTTCATCACAAGCGAAATTGATGTATAAGTAAAAATGATTACGAAAAGAAAAATATCCCTTCTGAATGCTCTCAAATGCCAAGAGCTATCATAACTAACATTGGAACCAGCTTACTCCTTCACAAGCGTAAAGATAGTGGCGCTCAATAGATTTTATCTTATAAAGCTCTACCATTATACCATTCACGAGTGCCGGCACGAAATGGGCTTTGGAATATTGCGAGATGCCTCTTTTAAACAACCCCGCAAATATGCAACACAATGGCGTTCTATATTACGTAAGGGATATGCCCCTCTTAATCAAAAGCAACATTTTTTGAAATTTTTCCTATTATCGATATCTTATGAAAGAAATACTCCTAATATCTCTCGGTGCATCCAAGACAATCTCTCAATAATAATCGCGAAAAGTATAAATCCATTATCTACCACCATTTTTATGCTTATGAAGCGTGCAAAGGCATCATTATACACTTTGCCAATTCTCAATGTTGCGATAACCCTTGGCTATTGGAGAGTATTCTTTCAACACGTATTTTATTTCTTTCTTAAATAATTTTATCCACATGACCCGCCCCGCTTGGAACGTGCAAAAGAATGGTTTTGACTAATTTAACATAAAACAGATTTGAAATGAGAAAATTTTTATGACCCTGGACTTTCCCATTCAACATAAAAAAATTATAAATTATCATTATAACTCAATATATTGATTTATAATTTAAGCAATATTTCCTCCTTATAACACATTAAAGAAGGTGATTTTTCAATACCTGAACCAATGGTTTATCAGCATCAGGCATAGGGTATTTATCAAGATCATTAATAAAAACCCATTCTAAATTTTGGCCCTCTCGTCCTTGCGCAACGCCCTCATAATGGTCACAAAGATACAATGGCATTAAGAGATGAAATGTTTTATAGCTATGACTTGCAAATGTTAAAGGGTGTAAATTATTTGGTTGAACATAAATACCAAGCTCTTCCTCTAATTCACGAATCAATGATGCTTCCGGAGTTTCACCTTGCTCAACCTTGCCACCAGGGAACTCCCATAAACCAGCCAATGATTTTCCTTCAGGACGCTGTGTAAGCAAAACACGATTATTCTGATCTAACAGAGCACATGCAACAACAAGAAGAATGGAACTTTTCATACACATATCACTCCCCAATAGGGAACATAAAGATAACTGACTTTTCTATCATATCCCCTCTGCTCCTAAAAGAGCTCACATACCCCATTTGCTCTGAAAAATAATAAACTGTTAAATATAAAGTGCATCCATTAACTTCTGTAATCGCTATTGATCATAACGTACTCTTTTGTTAAATCGCAAGACCAAACCGTCGCCGTACTCTTACCCAAACCGATATCAACACGAATCGTGATGTGCTTACCTTGCATATAAGTACCTATTGTCTCTTCACAATACTCAGGATCTCGTACGCCATTCACGGCCACACGATGCTCACCAAACCAAATCGTCAATAGATCACGATCGACTTCAACACCGGCCTTCCCAACTGCCATAACGACCCGCCCCCAATTCGCATCTTCACCGGCAATAGCCGTTTTTACGAGCGGTGAATTTGCAATTGATAAAGCAATAGTTTTAGCTGCATTATTTGTTGTAGCACCCACCACATTAACCTCAATTAAATGACGAGCACCTTCACCATCACAAACAACTTGTAGTGCAAGTTCATGCAGAAGTGCACTCAATTGTTTCACAAAAACCCCATAACGCGGATCAGATTTACTTGTAAGACATGGAAAATGTTCTTTTCCTGTCGCAAACAACATAAGCGTATCTGAAGTTGAGGTATCGCTATCAACAGTAATTGAATTGAAAGAACCCTCAACTGCCTCTGATAACATGGATTGGAGTGCATCCGAAGAAATGGTAGCATCACTAACCACAAATGACAGCATTGTCGCCATATCGGGTGCAATCATACCAGCACCTTTTGCAATTCCATTAATGGTAACACGCTCTCCCCCACAGTCAAAAGTGCGGGTCGCAAGTTTTGGAAATGTGTCCGTTGTCATTATGGCTTTTGCAGCTTCCAACCAATTTCCCTCTTCTGCTGTCTCTGTCATACTTGGTAAAAGATTGACAATACCCGATGCATCCATTGGCTCACCAATAACACCCGTAGAAGCTATAAAAATTTCATCTTCTCTAACCTTTAAAGCGTTCGCTGCTGCACAAATAATTGCATCGGTTGTGTGCTTTCCTTTGCTTCCTGTAAAAGCATTTGCATTTCCAGAATTCACAACAACACCCCTCGCAACCCCATGAGGAAGCGATGCACGACAATGCTCTACAGGGGAAGATGGACATTTTGAACGGGTAAAAACACCGGCCACACTCACTGGCTTATCGAATATGATGAAAAGAAGATCTGTACGATCTTTATATTTAATCCCAGCTTCAGCTGTTGCTATCCGTACACCAGATAATGGAGAAAGCTCTTGGATCTTTTGAGGCGACAAAGGAGAGATTTTCAAAACCACAATATGCTTTCTATAAAAAAATGAAATGATTGCAGATCAATAACCTCTCATAGAAAACTGCTAGGCTTTTTGAACAAAACTAACCTAGCAAATTATCTATTAAAGAGGCTATCTACTTATTTTTCCTAGCTATTCCGTATCTTCTTCATCAGATGTCTCATCGGGAAGTAGCGTCCCATTTTGATGAAGCGATTCCATGATTTTTGTAACATTAGGATCAGGGTATTTCACATCTATCTTGCTACGCAAATCAACAATCAGTTCTTGATAGCGCTTTTTTATCAGCTGTGTCCGCAACATCTCTTTAACATCATCAAATGCAGGCGGTTGTTTTACACGACGATCTTCTAATTTAATAATATGCCAACCAAAAGGACTTTCAACGGGTTGTTTTGTGTATTCGCCAACTTTCAAACCAAATGCGGCATCTTCAAAAGGCTTGACCATTTGACCATGGCTAAAATAACCAAGATCACCCCCAACGGCAGCAGAACCATCTGTTGAACTTTTCTTTGCAATCTCTTCAAAATTTTCGCCTTTATTTAAATGCTTAATGATAGCTTCTGCTTCTTTTCTCGTTTTGACCAAAATATGACGCGCTTTAACCTCATCCTCTTTAGGTAAAGCAGCAACTTCTTGCTTATAAAGAGCTTCCAAATCAGTATCCGATATTTTATCAACAATCGCCTGTTTAAAATAAAGCTGTTGAAGAACATTGTCACGCATGACTGCCATACGTTTATCGTAAGCTTCTGTCTTATCAAGACCTTTGCTTCTTGCTGCTTTTGCGAGGGCCTGCATATCTAAATAAGCTTTTAGAACCATCATACGGCGTTGTTCATCAGGAAAACGTGCTAAATTAGGATTTATTTCAAGCGCTAAATCATCCAATTGGCCTGCTGTAATATTTTTCCCATCAATAACCGCCATAACATGAGAAGGAGAAACGGCTTTTTCAGAAGCTTTCTCTAAAGTCTTTAAATCACTCGACGATGAATTCAAACCTTCTTGAGCACTCACCCCTAAACTTGTACTTGCCAATAAAGTTGATGCTAAAAAAAGCGTGATAAAGTTAAATTTCATAAATATACTCCTTAAAAATGAAGGCAGGTTCAAGATTCCAATTTTCTTTACCATAACACTTTAATCTTTAAACATAGAGAAATAAATTAGTAATTTTATTTAAAAAAAGTATAAAATTATCCTTTTATCTCAGTTTCTCCAATCCTATCTAATGCAGATGAAAAACATGATAATAGAGAAAAATGACAGATTGTATCTTAAATTACTTTGTATTGTATCAGTTAAATAGCATACTTAAAGTTGACATAAAGCGCTTAGCCTCTTATCTCTACTTTACAATTAGAGTGAAAAATTGCACACCAGCAAGTATAATGGTACCATCTGCATTTCATGATGTCACTAATGATATCAGATAATTTGAAGAAAATGTAGAGTATGGGGAGAGCGTATGAATTACCCAACAAGAGTGACAACAATTAAAAGAAAGGGCCAGAGATGGTCAGTTTAGGTGTTTTTGCCCGTAAGTTTTTTGGTTCAGCTCATGAGCGACATCTCAAAGCACTCCGCCAAAAAGTTGCACAAATTAATGCTTTGGAAGAACAATTCGTAAAATTAAGTGATGAGCAGCTTTGCCAAAAAACAGATGCCTTTCGTAAACGTCTTAGTGAAGGTGAGAGTGTTGATTTGCTCTTACCAGAAGCTTTCGCGACTGTTCGTGAAGCCGCAAAACGTGTTTATGACATGCGTCCTTTTGACGTGCAACTTATTGGTGGAATGGTCCTTCACGACTGCGGCATAGCTGAAATGCGTACTGGTGAAGGTAAAACATTAATGGCAACTCTACCAATTTATCTCAATGCATTGGAAGGTAAAGGCGTTCATGTTGTGACAGTAAACGATTATCTCGCCAGTCGTGATGCTGAAACAATGGGGAAAATTTTTAGTTTTCTAGGGCTTACAACAGGCGTGATTCTTCATGATCTTGATAGTGATGCCCGTCGAGAGGCCTATGCATGCGACATCACCTATGCCACAAATAATGAACTAGGTTTTGATTATTTGCGTGATAATATGGCCTTCGATCATAGTCAAATGGTCCAACGTGGACATCATTACGCAATTGTTGATGAAGTCGATTCGATTCTTATTGATGAAGCCCGTACCCCCCTTATTATTTCTGGTCCTCTAGAAGATCGTACTGACTTCTATAACCTTATTGATACATTTATTCCTGCCTTAACTCCAGAAGACTATGAAATAGACGAAAAACAAAAAACAACGACCTTTACCGAAGTTGGTACTGAAAAAATTGAAAAAATGCTCGAACAAGCTGGGCATCTTAAAGGTGAGAGTCTTTATGACATAGAAAATGTCGCTATCGTTCATCATGTCAATAATGCTCTAAAAGCTCATAAACTGTTTGCTCGCGATAAAGATTATATTGTTCGCAATGATGAAATCGTTATTATTGACGAATTTACAGGGCGAATGATGCCTGGGCGGCGTTATTCTGAAGGACTTCATCAAGCGTTAGAAGCTAAAGAGCATGTTGCTATTCAACCAGAAAACCAGACACTTGCTTCCATCACTTTCCAAAATTACTTCCGTATGTATAGAAAATTATCTGGCATGACTGGAACTGCAACAACAGAAGCCGAAGAATTCAGAAATATTTATGGTCTTGACGTTGTCGAAGTCCCTACAAATTTGCCAATACAACGTATTGATGAAGATGATGAGATTTATCGAACAGCAGAAGAGAAATATCGGGCAATTGTGCGTGATATCCGTCAAGCTCATGAAAAAGAACAGCCTATTCTTGTTGGAACAACCTCTATTGAAAAGTCAGAACAATTGGCAGAGCGTTTGCGAAAAGAAGGCATTACCGATTTTAGAGTCTTAAATGCTCGCTATCACGAACAAGAAGCATATATCATTGCGCAAGCAGGAGTTCCTAGAGCTCTCACCATTGCAACCAACATGGCAGGACGCGGTACGGATATACAGCTTGGTGGTAATGTTGAAATGCGCATCCGACAAGAGTTACAGGATATTCCCGAAGGTCCAGAACGGACAGCTAAAATTGAAGAAATAAAAAAAGATGTCAAGCAACTTAAAGAAAAAGCTTTAGCGGCTGGAGGGCTTTATGTTATCGCTACTGAACGTCATGAAAGCCGTCGTATTGATAACCAGCTTCGTGGACGTTCTGGTCGCCAAGGCGATCCTGGTCGCTCAAAATTCTTTCTCTCTCTTCAAGATGATCTTATGCGTATCTTTGGCTCTAACCGTATGGATGGTATGCTGCAAAAACTTGGATTGAAAGAAAATGAAGCTATTATCCATCCATGGATTAATAAAGCCCTTGAAAAAGCACAAAAAAAGGTTGAAGCACGAAACTTTGAAATTCGTAAAAATCTGCTAAAATATGATGATGTCATGAATGATCAACGCAAGGTTATTTTTGAACAGCGTATGGAGGTCATGAACGCAGATGATTTATCAGAAATGATCCTTGAAATGCGCAATGAAGTCGTAGAGGATCTCGTAGAGGCTTATATTCCTTCAGGGACATATTCTGAAAAATGGGATGCAAAAACTCTTGAAGAAGAGCTTCAACAACTCTTTAATCTTGAGCTTCCAGTGGAAGAATGGGCAAACGAAGATGGAATTGCCGAGGAGCAAATTCTAGAGCGTGTATCAAATGCTGTTACAAAACTTGAAAATGAGCGTACTGAACGATATTCTCCAGAAGTTATGGCTTATTTTCACAAAGCAGTATTGCTCGAAACTATTGACACGTTATGGCGTGAACATCTGGTGAGTTTAGACCATTTGCGTTCTGTTGTTGGTTTTCGTGGTTATGCGCAGCGGGATCCGCTCAATGAATATAAGACAGAATCATTTGAACTCTTTCAAAGTATGTTGAAAAATTTGCGCCGAATTGTCACTTCTAAGCTTATGCGCTTTGAAATCATTCAACACCCCACAGAACCGGCCATGCCTGAGCAAACTGATGCTGCTTCTTCTGTCTTTAATGATCAAAGTCAAGAAAATGCTCCCACCTTATGGGCACGATCACAAGAAAATAGATTTGTTAATCCACAAGATCGTGACCCTAACGATATAACCACATGGGGAAAAGTTGGACGTAATGAGCGTTGTCCTTGCGGTTCAGAGAAAAAATACAAACACTGTCATGGAGCCTTTGTTTGAAAAGCAAACTATGCAAATGAATAAAAAGCGAAATTATGAGCAAGAATTGCGCACAGCTGGTTTAAGAGTAACACGTCAACGACGAGTTATTCTTGATATTTTGACTGATACAAATGATCATCCTAATGCATTTGAAATTTTTCAGCGTGCAAACAAAATAGATTCGAATATTTCACTCTCAACTGTTTATCGAACCATGAAAATATTAGAAGGAAATGGAACAATTCATCGCCATAGCTTTAGTGGTGGTCCATCTCGTTTTGAGCAAGCAGATGGGCAACATCATGATCATCTAATTGATATAGAAACAGGACAAGTTATCGAGTTTCATTCTGATGTTATTGAAAAGCTGCAAGAGGAAATTGCAAAATCCCTTGGCTATGATATTATTCATCACCGCCTTGAACTTTACGGAAAAAAAAACTCTTAAAAAAGTGATCATATATCATTAGATAAAATACCTCAGGCAAATCAAATTTTATAAAAATTTACCTTTAAAATATAATAGTTTTCATTGGCAAAAAAAAAGAATTGCTTTATTACCCCTCTTTGTATGATGCTATACGGTAATTCATTGCCAATATTATAACAAACAATCATTGCAACAAAATATTATAAAAATTGTATTATGAAAAATTAGGCCAATATTATCATGGTTTCCTTGCCACAAGATCGTATGAGACAGCTTGAAAAGCGCTTTGAAATAATTGAAAACCAAATGACGACGAATCCAAATGCTGAAACATATGTCAAATTAGCTTCTGAATATGCAGAACTACAACCCGTTATTACCTCTATACGCGCATTAAATGCTCTTTACGAAGAGATTACAGAATTAGAAACGATTATCAACGATAAACAAACAGATATAGAGATGCGTAATCTTGCCCAGGAAGAGCTACCATCGTTATATAAAAAAGTAGAGCAATTTGAAAAAGAACTCCAGATTCTGCTTTTACCTAAAGATGTTGCTGATGAAAAAAACGCTATTGTTGAAATTCGAGCAGGAACGGGTGGCTCAGAAGCAGCACTTTTTTCCGGTGATCTTTTCCGCATGTATGAACGTTATGCCCATGCTCACAATTGGAAAGTAGAAGTTATTTCACTTAGTGAGGGGGAAGTTGGCGGATATAAAGAGATTATTGCTACCATTTCAGGAAAAGGTGTCTTTTCTAAATTGAAATATGAATCAGGGGTTCATCGTGTGCAACGTATCCCAGAAACAGAGACAGGTGGGCGTATCCATACATCTGCTGCTACCGTTGCTGTGCTTCCAGAAGCTGAAGATATTGATATTGATATTCGTCCTGAAGATATTCGTATCGACACAATGCGTGCATCTGGAGCAGGAGGACAGCATGTTAATACAACGGATTCAGCTGTTCGTATCACGCATATTCCAACAGGAATTATGGTCGTACAAGCAGAAAAATCACAACATCAAAACCGAGCACGAGCCCTTCAAATTTTACGGGCACGCTTATTCGATATCGAACGACAAAAAGCGGAAAGTGAACGTTCAGCTTCTCGTAAAAGCCAAGTTGGTTCTGGTGATCGCTCAGAACGTATTCGTACCTATAATTTTCCACAAGGACGTGTCACGGATCACCGTATTAATCTAACCTTGTATAAGCTTGATCGCATTCTAGAGGGAGATCTTGATGAGCTTATTCATGCACTCATCTCAGATCACCAAACAGCACTCCTGATGGAAATGGACAATAATTGAACAAATATTCTTTCAAAAATGTCATCCAACAAACTCAAGAAAAATTGCGCATGAAAGGAATTTCTGAAGCCAATCTCGATGCGAAAATACTCATTGAATGGATAACAGGAATAAATGCTGCTGAAAGAGTTTCTAAACCAGATATGCATCTATCTTCTGAGCATATTATACAAATAGAACAGGCTTTACAACGGCGTATTGCAGGCGAACCCGTTTACCGTATTATAGGAGCACGAGAATTTTATGGTATATCTTTTACATTATCTCAAGAGACGTTAGAACCACGCCCTGATACAGAAACGCTGATAGATCTTGTTCTCCCTTTTCTCCAAAAACAGATCGAAAATTCGAGAAGAACAACATTCCTTGATATGGGAACAGGAAGTGGCGCCATTGCCATTGCCATTCTTAAACAAATTCCCCAATCCTATGCAGTCGCTGTCGATATTTCTGAAGATGCCCTTAAAACAGCGACAAAAAATGCAAAAAATGCTGAAGTAGCACACCGCTTCACACCCCTTCTTAGCGACTGGTTTGATTCTGTCACAGATCGCTTTGATTTTATTGTTTCCAATCCACCTTATATCCCCGCAAAAGATATCAAAAAACTTGCAAAAGAAGTGCGCTTACATGATCCATTGCGCGCTCTTGTCGGTGGAAAAGATGGTCTTGATTTTTATCGAAAGCTCGCCCATGAAGCAGCCAACTACTTAAAAGAAAACGGCACTATCGCTGTTGAAATTGGTTACTCTCAAGAAAAAGAAGTTTGCAATTTGTTTGAAACAAATGGCTTCCAATGTTTAGAAATGCGCAAAGACCTCAGTGGAATACCCCGCGCACTTCTATTTGCATGCAAACATTAAAATTCCCAATCATCATCCGTGGTAGCAACCGCCTTGCCAATGACATAAGAAGAACCTGCCCCTGAAAAAAAGTCATGATTTTCGTCAGAGTTTGGTGATAAAGCTGCCAAAATAGCGGGATTAACACGACAAACCTCAGGGGGGAAAAGAGCTTCAAAACCTAAATTCATTAAAGCCTTGTTAGCGTTATAATGAAGAAAAATTTTAACATCTTCTGTCAATCCAAGCGCATCATAAAGATCTTCAGTATATTTGCACTCGATGTTATAAAGATCAAAGAGCAGGTTAAAAGCAAAATCTTTAATTTCTTGTCTTTTGGCTTCATCAAGCTTTGCAAAGCCCAATTGGAATTTATAACCTATATAATAACCATGGACTGCTTCATCACGAATGATTAGTCGAATGAGGTCTGCTGTATTGGTCAACTTAGCGCGACTGGCCCAATACATGGGCAAATAAAAACCAGAATAAAATAAAAAGCTTTCCAGCAAAGTCGAAGCAATTTTTTTCTTAAGTGGATCATTTGCTTCATAACGCTCAAGTACTAATCTAGCCTTTTTCTGCAAATGAATATTTTCTTCTGACCATCTAAACGCATCATCAACTTCTACCGTCGAACAAAGGGTTGAAAAAATAGAGGAATAAGAACGTGCATGAACCGCTTCCATGAAGGCAATATTCGTCAAAACTGCCTCCTCATGCTCTGTTATCGCATCAGCCAGAAGCGAAATGGCTCCTACAGTGTTTTGAATTGTATCAAGAAGCGTTAGTCCTGTAAAAACACGAATCGTTAGCTTGCGTTCTTCATCCGTTAAGCTTGACCATGAGGGAATGTCATTGGAAAGTGGAACCTTCTCAGGTAACCAAAAATTCCCAGTTAAGCGGTTCCATACTTCAAGATCTTTCTCATCATGTAATCTATTCCAATTAACAGCGCACACAACAGGATTTTTGGTTGTAATCTTTGTCATATGATGATCTCCTATAAACTGCACGAAACACAGCCATCTACTTCTGTTCCACTCAATGCTACTTGCCGTAATCGTACATAGTAAATACTTTTTATCCCCTTTTTCCAGGCATAAATTTGTGCGCGATTAATATCACGTGTAGTAGCCGTATCAGGAAAAAATAATGTTAATGAAAGACCTTGATCAACATGCTGTGTTGCCGCAGCATAGGTATCTATAATTTTTTCAGGGCCAATCTCATAAGCATCTTGGTAAAAATTCAAATTCGTATTATCCATATAAGGAGCAGGATAATAAACGCGCCCAATTTTTCCCTCTTTGCGAATTTCGATTTTTGAAGCAATCGGATGAATGGAGGAAGTGGCATGATTAATATAGGAAATAGATCCCGTGGGAGGAACTGCCTGTAGATTGCGATTATAAAGCCCGTACTCAATAACTAATTTTTTGAGTTCCTGCCAATCCTTTTGATCTGGAATAACAATATTATTCCGTGCAAAAAGCTCTTGCACAAGCGCAAATTGCGGTTTCCATTCTTTTTCAATATATTTCTCGAAAAAACGTCCATCTGCATAAGCTGATTTTTCAAACCCTGCAAACATTTCTTGACGTTCGTGCGCAATTAAATTGGAAGCACGTATGGCGTGATATGTCACAATATAAAAATAGATATTGGTAAAATCAATCGCTTCTGGAGACCCATAATAGATCTGCTCACGCGCTAGAAACCCATGCAAATTCATTTGTCCCAAACCAATCGCATGACTTTCAGCATTGCCTTTCGCAATGGAAGGCACACAATCAATATTGCTCATATCCGAAACAGCAGTCAGAGCGCGAACAGCAGATTCCACGGTCTGTCCAAAATCAGGACTTTCCATTGCTTTGGCAATATTCATGGATCCAAGATTACAGGATATATCACTTCCAATCGTGCGATAAGTTAAATCTGTCTCCAGTTCACTCGCCTCACTCACCTGCAAAATTTCTGAACATAAATTGCTCATACTTATGCGCCCAGCTATCGGATTCGATCGATTAGCAGTATCCTCAAATAAAATATAGGGATAACCCGACTCAAATTGAATTTCCGCTAATGTCTGGAAAAAAACGCGTGCACTTATTTTCTTTTTACGAATCTTTGCATTATCAACAAAAGAACGATAATGCTCCGTTAAAGAAATATCGCTAAAGGGCTTACCTGTCACACGCTCGATGTCATACGATGAGAAGAGATACATATCCTCATTATTCCGTGCAAGCTCAAAAGTAATATCAGGAATAACGACACCAAGCGAAAGCGTTTTAATTCTAACTTTTTCATCAGCATTTTCACGCTTTGTATCCAAAAACTTCATAATATCTAAATGATGAGCATGCAAATAAACAGCTCCAGCCCCCTGTCGTGCCCCAAGCTGATTGGCGTAAGAAAAAGAATCTTCCAAGAGTTTCATCACCGGTAAAACACCTGAGGACTGATTTTCTATTTGCTTAATTGGCGCCCCTGCTTCCCGCAAATTCGTTAAACAAAGCGCCACACCTCCACCACGTTTTGAAAGCTGCAAAGCCGAATTAACCGAACGACCTATCGATTCCATATTATCTTCAACACGTAGCAAAAAACACGAAACCAATTCACCTCGTTGTTTTTTCCCAGCATTTAAAAATGTTGGTGTTGCCGGTTGAAAACGTCCTGTAATAATTTCATCCACAAAACTTTCAGCAAGAGCTTTATTCCCTTGTGCCAAATATAAAGCTACAAGACAAACGCGATCTTCATAACGTTCAAGATAACGTTTCCCATCAAAAGTCTTCAGTGTATAGCTGGTATAATACTTAAATGCGCCTAAAAAGGTAGGAAAACGAAATTTAAATGCATAAGCACGTTTAAAAAGCTTTTTAATAAAAGAAAAATCATAAAGCTCAAATAAAGCTTTTTCATAATAACCTTCCTCTATTAAGTAATCTACTTTTTCCTTCAGGTTATGAAAAAAAACTGTATTTTGATTAACATGCTGAAGAAAATATTGCCGCGCAGCAAGCCGATCCATATCAAATTGAATATGACCATTTTCATCATAAAGATTAAGCATTGCATTCAACGCATGATAATCAGTAATCTGATCCGATTTCTGCGATTGTCCTATACCAATTGTTTCCAAAATCTTTCCAATCCCTTTTTTACATAAATAACGTCTTCATCAGTTCCACGCAGCTCAAAACGATAAAGGCAAGGTACACAACATTTTTCAGCAATAATTTTACTTGCTAGATTATAATAGCGACCAAAATTACGATTCCCACCGCCAATAACACCACAAATTAATTTTCGGTTCTCAGCTTCATTAAGAAACTGGACAACGGCTTTCGGCACGGCCCCTCTTCCTTCACCATCTGCATATGTAGGAACAACCAATACATAAGGTTCACCAACCAATGCAGAAGGCTTTCTTTTATCAATTTTGAAGAGTCTTTGCCCAAGCTGCGAGACAAAATGTTCTGTATTACCCGTTGCACTCGAATAATAAACAATAAGCCCCATTAAGCACAAAGACCACTAATCATATCTGGTCTAAAACCAGACCAATGATTTTCACCACAAACAACGACAGGAACCTGACGATACCCCAGAGATTGAACAAAACTGTATGCTTGTTCATCACAGGAAATATCAACAACACGATAATGAATGCCTTTTGCATCAAAAGCGCGGCGTGTAGCATCACATTGGACACAAGATGGTTTGCTATAAATAGTGATCGACATTTTCTTCAACTTTCACAATTCCAAACAATCAACCCTGAAAGGTCAATCTAATAATTTTATAGGTACTCAAGAATAACAAAAAATAGAAATTGTACGCAAAACATGTGGTTATTTTCAAATAATACACAGCTTCCTGAACATAACAGAATTCCTCATCAAATAACTTCAAAAACTATGATGAGAATAAGCGATTATTCTACAACTTAAATGGCAAAGCCCCCTAGTTATAAAACAATCTTTTGCTTGCATTACAATTCCCTCCTGCTGTCTAAAAAACTAATGTTCTAAACTACCGTTTTTCAAGAGCTCTGTTTGCTCTTTTACGGCAAAAATCAATTACAAAAACGAAAGGAAATCCTTCCAAAAGAGACCCTTCAGTAAAAATACTGCTATACCTTTGGCCAATAAACTCTTTACAATAATGGAAATAACTTAGATACCAAACGAAACACACTAACACCCTCTCTTGTGCTTATTTAGAATCACCAATCATTTTGATACTATATATAGTATATACTCTCTCTCTTTCGTCAAGGTGAATTCAATTATTATTTTTAATTTTCCACGATCTTCCCACTAAAATTTTCAGTACTCAAAACTATGTAATAATATAACATTTTGTTGACAAACGTTATATTATTACATAGTTTCCAAAATAATAAGCAACGATGGTAAAAAATATGGATCTGCACTTCAATAAAACAACATTAGGCTATAGGAATAGAATAGCAATAAAGAACTTTTCAGCAAAGTTAAAAGCTGGTTCATTGGTTGCAATAACAGGTGATAATGGCGCTGGAAAATCGACACTGCTAAAAGCCATCGCCGGATTGATTAAACCTCTTAAAGGAAAAATTACAAAACCAAAAAAAAGCCGCATTGCTTATCTTGCTCAGCAATGTAATATAGATCAAACATTTCCAATTGATGTGAAAACGCTTGTAAAAACAGGACTGTGGTCTTTTTGTGGATTATGGAAGAATCAGCGCCCTTATGATTCTAAGATTCAAAATGCTCTTAAAATGGTTGGGCTTACAGAACTCGCACCCCGTTCGCTTGAAACATTATCAGGCGGGCAATTACAACGCGCTCTTTTTGCACGTATCATTGTACAAGATGCCAATATTATTTTACTTGATGAACCTTTCAATGGTGTAGATCATAATACCCAAAAAGACCTTCTTGCTCTGATCACATACTGGCAACAGCAAGGACGCACAATTCTCACCGCACTCCATAACCCTCTCATCGTGCAAGAATTTTTCCCCCAAATGATTCAAATTGATCAACAAAACGCCTTTTATGGAGAAACAACACAGTTTTTAAACAACACCCTTCATCACGTTATGCCACCTCTCACATCCAATTCTTTCCCTATTAGCGCACAAAAACAAAATCTTCTCATCAATGATCCTCTCTTTCTTAGGTTATAAGACGTGTATGCATTTTTTCTTGCCCCCTTTGTTGATTTCCAATTTATGCAAAACG
The DNA here is from genome assembly GCF_042195905.1 of Bartonella sp. AP331QHHD. Classification (NCBI taxonomy): domain Bacteria; kingdom Pseudomonadati; phylum Pseudomonadota; class Alphaproteobacteria; order Hyphomicrobiales; family Bartonellaceae; genus Bartonella; species Bartonella sp. AP331QHHD. The sequence goes on along the minus strand of NZ_JBHIPG010000053.1, from coordinate 50,921 downwards.
CCCTTATCGGTTCTATTTTTCTGTCTATTAGCGCTTGTCCTGTTGGTGTGTTTTTGATGCTCCGAGGAATGAGCTTGACAGGAGATGCTATCTCTCATGCCATTCTTCCTGGTGTTGCAATTGCTTTTCTGATTTGTGGCTTTTCCCTCATATCTATGACACTTGGTGGTATCTTCGCTGGTCTTATTGTTGCTTTAGCAACCATTTTGATTTCACGAAACAGCTTTCAGAAAGAAGATGCATCCATGACCGTCTTTTATCTTATTGCACTCGCGGCAGGTGTTATTATTATCTCACTGAAAGACTCAACAATTGAGCTGCTTCATCTCTTATTCGGATCGGTTCTTGCACTTGATGCACAAGCCCTTTGGTTAATCACTACTATAATGCTGATTACACTCTGCAGCCTTTGTATTTTTTGGCGTGCACTCGTTTTAGAAAGCTTTGACCCCCTCTTTTTTAAATCACTCTCTCCATTGAGTAAATATATTCATATTTCATTGCTTGGACTTGTGGTGCTGAATCTGGTTGGAGGCTTTCAATCACTAGGAACATTACTTTCCGTTGGTATTATGATGATTCCAGCCATTACAGCCCGTTTTTGGTTTTCACGGCTAGGCCCTATTTGCGCGCTTTCCACTCTTTTTGGAATCATTTCTAGCGTATGTGGTCTCCTGCTTTCTTTTCATCTTTCACTTCCCTCCGGCCCTGCTATCATCATTGCCGCAGGATTTATTTATCTTGTTTCCTGTTTGATAAGTCCACGTGGCTTTATTGTAACATGGTTTCCCCACCTCTTTTATACCTCCTCACTTTAAGGAAAAAAATGTGCCTAAGTTTGCTCAAAAATTTGTTCTTCTTGGAGCTTTATTGCTTGCCCTTTCTCCATTTTCTGCTTCTGCACACAATAAAATCAAAGTTGTTGCGAGCTTTTCTATTCTTGCAGATCTCGTAAAAAATGTAGGAGACAACCATATCTCTATGACCACTTTTGTAGGTCCCAATGCGAATACTCACACTTATGAACCTACCCCCCATGATGCTCAGGCTCTTAGAAATGCTCAAATTATTTTCATCAACGGGCTTCATTTAGAAGGATTTATTGATCGCCTCATTACAGCAAGTGGTACAAAAGCACTTCTTGTCGAAGTTAGCGCTAACATTCCCTCCCTCAAAATGAAAAATCAAGAACATAATGCCCATCACCACCACAGCGTTATTGATCCACACGCTTGGCAAACAATTCCCAATGTCAAAATCTATGTGAAGAATATCGCTGCTGCTTTTTGTAAAATCGATCCACAATCCTGTACCAGCTACAAAAAAAATGCCGAAACCTACATCCAAAAACTTAAAATAGCACAAGATACCCTGAAAACAAAAATTGCTACCATTCCTAAAGATAAACGTATCATTATCACATCTCATGATGCCTTTGGCTATTTTGCCAAGGAATATGGTTTTACTATCCTTGCCCCTCAAAGTGCTTCAACAGAAACTGAAGCAACCGCAGCCGATGTTGCTAAACTTATAAAACAAATTAAAGCGAATAAAGCAACTGCCCTATTCGTTGAAAATATCTCTAATCCCCGTCTCATAAAACAGATTGCAAAAGAAACAGGCTTAACAATTGGTGGAACACTTTATTCTGATGCATTGTCAAACAAAAATGGCCCTGCAGCAACTTATCTCGATATGATGGAACATAATGTGAATACCATCATTGATGCTATCACAAAACATTAAGATCTTCTATAAAAGAGATAAAAAAGAGTTCATAAAATCGTAAGTCTATGATTATGTTACTAATGATGCCCCAACAGCTATAATTGATAACATTGATATGAAATAAAGTTACTTTTACAGAGAAATTTATACTCTATAGATTCTAAGATAGATAAAGTAAGTGGATTTATTGCCTCATGGTGCCCAAACTGTCAGCAGTAGCATTCTATTTTTCAATGCTTTTTTTACAATAACTCTCGACACTTGAAACGATTCATAAGAAGAATTTGGTGTCTCTTTCTTAAAGTATTTTTATCTATCCAACTTCATTTATAACATGCAAGTAGAATTAGTGTATGAATAAAAACCACTTGAAGAAAAAATGCCTCTTATGAAGAGTCTCAACACAATAATTGTTGCAATGTTGGAGACTGAAAGAGAGTATGATAATGGCCCCAGCTTGCATTTTTATAAGCATAAAGATGGCGATACACAATGGATTTTATGTTATACTACTTATAAACGACTGCGTGAAAAAATAGTTGGAACAACCTTGCAAGATATTTTTAAAAAAAAGTGCGTAAATTGGCAACCCAACAGCCTTCTGTTTAGGTATTCTGTTTTGTATGAGAGATGCAATTTTATTCAAAGAACGTAAAAAAATGTGTTCGGCAATGCTTAATCGCCATTATGTAAGAGACATTGGCTTAGATGTTTTTGAAAATTGCAATGCTAAATTAAAAGATGATGCTAAAGATAAAATCTATTTTTTATTTGATGCTTTCATATTCTGCCTAAATTAAGCTGTCTCCTCATTTTAGAAATTACACAAGCAGATAAACTTATTCTACTCTGGCATACAAAAACTGAATACAACACCGAACCGTCTTCATATTTTTCTCAAACATACTGCTGTATAAAGTTTAGGTTGATTTATAAGCAACAAAAAGCACGCGCTTTATAAGAAAGTAATATCATAAAACCATTAATAGACTGGCAATATATTGAAAAAATATACCAGCTTTTATAAAATGCTTTGTAAAACAATAATATAATTGTCTTTGTCTCTGCTGATTCTTATAGATGTTCGCATCGATCCCTTATGTTATATTCATAAAGATCTGTTTGAGGATGATCTACAGGCAATTTTTAACTCAAGAATATAGAAAAGATCGATGAGATGTTACAGATGTGTTTCATCTGCTTTTATCGCTAAAAGTAATGAAAATTCTAAAACAAGCACGCCTTCTATCTCTCAGTGATTTTTTGCAACTTATCAGATACCCTTGCTGAGAATTGCATAGTGATTTACATGAGAAAAAATAAACTTGCAGCATGCGCGCATAGGTTTCTCTCTAATTTATGTGATTGGTAAAAAAAACAAATGCTTCTTATAGGAGCTCTGAAACTATTTTAGATCATATGGCCAGCGGTAAGATAGAATGCGCCTATTCTCGTAGAGATTATTTAGAACAGCGTCGTATTTTGTGCATCAAATAGACTTCTTATGTTAGGGATCAAAGCTCAGATATGGGGCGCATCCTTCCTTATCTGTAACTCATTTTTTCTCTCTATTTCTCTCATTTGCTTTTATAATACACATAAATTATTACATCAAGAAACATATTATAATATGTTGTTTTTTATAACAAAATTATAAATGAGTAAAAATATGGTTAATAAAGATTTATTCTATATTGATATTTTTTTATAATGAAAATGATGTTTGAAAATTATATTCTTCTTACAGACCGTGAAAATGCAAAATTTCTTCATATAAATGTTTTGACATTCTCAGCGCTATGGGACAATAGATCATTACCAAAACTGTTAAAATTTTGTTTTTAATCCCATCGGTTACAACCTGAGTTTGTAAATGTAATTGAGCAAGTCAAAACACACCATTATCATGACGCAGCATAAAAGAGAGTCGTATCACATCAATTAATGCTTACTTATTATTTGTGCGCTTTCCTGTGTTTTTATTAAAAGTATGAAAATTCTGATGAGCAACAGTGAAACTTAGTTTTTGACCATAGTCGTGTGTCAAGCGTTCTTTTATTTCAATCGTAAAGATGATACCATTCCAACGCGTTAAAACATGGCAACCTGTTCCAATAAGCTTGATAAGCTCAATTTTTGTGTGAAAGACAGGCCCTTTATCTGGATGTTCGCCCAATAAGATTATTTCAGGTCTGAATGCTAAAAGATCAGTTTCTTCACCATAAGAAAATGAATGCCCTAAATGTTGTTCTAAGACATAGCGATCAAGAAAATTCATAGGAGGAGAACCAATAAAATCAGCAACAAATGTTGTTGCTGGAGTATCGTAAATTTCCATTGGTGTTCCAATTTGCTCGATAGCTCCTTTATTCAAAACGACTATTCTATCAGCTAATGTCATAGCTTCTAGTTGATCATGGGTAACATAGAGGCTCGTTGTTCCTAATGAACGCTGTAGTGTTTTTATTTCAATACACATTTGCGCCCGTAATTTTGCATCAAGATTTGAAAGAGGTTCATCAAAGAGAAAAACACGGGGTTGACGTACAATCACACGCCCCATTGCAACACGCTGACGTTGTCCTCCTGATAATTGTCGTGGTTTACGATCAAGAAATGGTTCTATCTCCAAAAGCTTTGCAGCATGTGCGATACGTTTTTTAATTTCTTCTTTAGGAGTTTTACGATTTTTAAGACCATATTCTAAATTTCCACGAACTGTCATATGGGGATAAAGGGCATAATTTTGAAAAACCATAGCGATATCACGATCAGCTGGTTCACGATCATTGATACATTCGTTATCAATGCATAATTCACCTGAGGTAACTTGTTCAAGTCCTGCTATAATACGTAATAAGGTCGATTTTCCGCACCCTGAAGGACCGACAAGAACAAGAAGTTCTTTATCGGCAACAGTTAAGTTTAAATCATCAATGACCAGAATGCCGTTGTCATACTGTTTTTTTATATTTGATAACTGGATTATGGCCACAATTACTTCTCCGTTTCAATAAGGCCTTTGATAAAAAGCCGCTGCATGAAGATAACAACAAGAACAGGGGGAACCATGGCAACAACCGATACTGCCATGAGTATATTCCATTGAGGATCATGTTGAAGTGATTCGACAATAAGCTGTTTTAAAATAATAAGGATCGTTTGATGATTTTGATCCGTTGTGATGATAAGAGGCCAGAGATATTGTATCCATCCATAAATGAACATAATGATAAATAAAGCAGCAATATTGCTTTTACTAAGAGGAAGAAGAATATCCATAAAAAATTTAACTGGACCTGCACCATCAACACGTGCCGCCTCTAAGAGTTCATCTGGAACAGTCAAAAAAAACTGGCGAAATAAAAATGTAGCGGTCGCAGATGCAATAAGTGGAATAATCATTCCACTATAGGTGTTGACCATCCCCAATTTTGCAACAATCTCATAGGTTGGAAGAATACGAACTTCGACAGGGAGCATCAATGTAACAAAAATAAGAACAAAAGCAGTTTTTCGGAAGGGAAAGCGCATGTAAATAATTGCATAAGCAGACAAAAGTGAAATAATAATTTTTCCAACGCTAATCCCAAGAGCCATAATGAATGAATTCATTAAGAGTGGCCAGAGGTTGGGCAAACCCAGCTGTGCAAGGCCATCACCAAAGATTGTTTTATAATTTTCCAGAGCATATTTCCCAGGCAAAAGAGGAAGTGTTCCTGAGTTAAATGCTGCTGAACTATGAGTTGATGCAATGATAGCAACATAAACTGGAAAGCAAATAATGATAATACCAACAATGAGAATAATATGGGTTAGAAATTTCAAAACAGGGCGATTTTCAACCATAATTTGTTTCCTAATATTGTACACGGCGCTCAATCCAGCGAAACTGGATAAACGTTAAGACAATAACCATCAACATCAATATTGTTGATTGTGCTGCTGATGCACCGATTATTTGATTTCTAAAGCCATCGTCATATACTTTATAGACGAGGATGCTCGTTGCACGCGCAGGACCTCCAGAAGTTGTATTATCAATAATACCAAAAGTATCAAACATAACATAATTGACATTGACAATAAGAAGGAAAAACGTCGTTGGTGAAATTTGCGGGAAAACCACTGTCCAAAATCGTTTAAAGGGACCAGCACCATCAATGGCGGCTGCTTCTATTTGAGAACGCGGAACAGATTGAAGACCTGTAAGAAAAAAGAGAAAATTGTAAGAAATTTGTTTCCAACTAGCCGCAATGACAATAAGAATCATTGCTTGAGTGCCATTAATACGATAATTCCATAGCACCCCTATTTTCTCGAGAAAAAAAGGGATAATTCCGATGGTGGGATGAAAGATAAACAGCCACAATATACCTGCCAATACTGGAGCAACAGCATAGGGCCAGAGCAAAAGCATTGTATAAGCCTTTTTTGCACGGATGACACGATCAACACAGACAGCTAAGAGAAGTGATATTGTCATTGAAGCGACAGTAACTGAGATGGAAAATACTGCGGTTGTAAAAAGCGATTGCCGATAAGTAGGATCAGAAAGAACGGTTAGATAATTCTCAAAACCAATAAAGGTTGTTGTAAAGCCAAAAGGGTCTTCACGCTCAAAAGATGATTTTATTGCTTGAGCAGCAGGCCAAAAGAAAAACAAAAAAGTCACAAGAAGCTGAGGAAAAAGCAGTCCGTAAGAAAGTAGACTATTTTTAAAATATGCATGTTTTTCTTGCATTCATAGGGCTCTTTAAATGTAGAGACTTTAAAAAAGTAAACAAAAAGGACTCAACCGTTTTTGTTGAGTCTTTAATGTTTAACAATAAAACGAAATTAATGATTAGATCTTTCAAATTCACGCAAGAGTTTATTTCCACGTTCAACGGTCTCATCTAAACCATCTTTCGGCGTTTTTGAACCACTAAGAACAGCTTCCAACTCTTGATCAAGAATGGCACGAATTTGTGGTAAATTACCAAATCTTATCCCTTTTGAGTTAACTGTTGGTGGATTAAGATTAATCTGTTTGATAGCTATATCCGCACCTGGCGTTTTTTCATAGAAATGTTGTTTTTTGCTCAATTCATAAGTCGCTTTTGTGGTTGGGAGATAACCTGTTTCCTGATGCCATTTTGCTTGATTTTCTGTTTTTGAAAGAAATTTAAGAAAAGCGGCTGCCCCTGCATATTCCTTTGGAGTATGGCCCTTAAACGCCCAAATAGAAGCTCCCCCAATAACTGAATTTTGTGGTGCTCCTTCTGTATCCTTATAGTACGGTAGCATACCAACCCCCACATTAAACTGAGCTTCAGAAACAATTCCAGCATGTGATCCTGAAGATTGCATAAAAATTGCACAATTTTGTGCCATAAACATTGGTGTTGAATCTAATGCACCTGCTGGACCACCATAACGGAAAATACCTTGATCAGACCACTTTTTCAGGTCAGTCCACATACGCACTTGTAAAGGTCCATTAAATGTAAGTTCTGAATCAAGTCCTTTAAAGCCATTTTCCTTCGTTCCAAAAGGAACATTATGCAACGCTGAAAAATTTTCTATACCAATCCATTGAGCGGCATAAGCCATTGTAAAACCACAAGTTGCCGCTTTAGTCTCAAGAATTTTCTTGGAAAAGTTTTCTATATCTTGCCACGTTCTAGGAGGCTGTTCTGGATCAAGCCCTGCTTTTTTAAAGATATCTTTGTTATAATAAAGGATGGGTGTTGAAATATTAAATGGCATAGAGACGATACGTCCCTGTTCATCGGAGTAATAACCACTAATAGCAGGGAAATAATCTGTAGGATCAAATTCTTGTTTTGTATCAGCCATAAGTTGATAAAATGGGTAGATTGCACCTTTTGCAGCCATCATAGTTCCAGTACCAACGTCATAAATTTGAGCAAGTACTGGCTGTTTCTTTCCACGAAATGCTGCAATGAGTGAAATCAATCCCTCTTCATATTCACCGCGAAATGAAGAAACAACTTTATACTCAGATTGACTTGCATTAAAATCGTTAATGAGACTTTCAGTTTGCTTTCCTAATTCACCACTCATAGAATGCCAAAAGCTGATTTTTGTCTGTGCAAAACTTTCTGTCATCCCCGCTGTGGACATTATGATAGCAACCGTGGCCGCTATGGAAAGATAAAAACGACTCATGCTTCACCCTTTCTGAAGTGATGGAATACAAACTACCCCTAAATTTATAGTATTACACATGAACATGCTATGACAGTTTTATTTCAGAAACATATTCTCTCATTTAAACAGGAACCACCTAAAGGTCAAATGAATTTGTTTAAATTTATTTATTTTCTTTTATAAGCTTTCTTATGTATTCACGAAATACGCGTTTGTAACTATCTGAAAAAAGTGAGATGGCTTAAATAAGAAAAGTCACTTGGTAAAAAGATATAGATCGTAAATATCATTTCAATGACTATTTTAATATCTGGATTTACTTTTTTAAAAAGAATTGTTTATTCTTTTATTATTTGTCTTATAACTTTCGGCTTATAACTTTAACACGATGTTGCTACTGAATTTAAAGAAGAGACAAATAGAATTTTTTTAAAATTAAGAAAATCATTTTGAAGCGCTTAATAGTCTCTTTCCCTGTAACAAGATCACACCCCTCACGCAAAACAAAATGACACTGTATAACCAATTTCCATGCTGTTAAAAAATCTTTCAATACATCTACATTTCATGATAGCACCTATAAAATAAGCCCTAAAGCCTCTCCATTAAAGTATATAAGACTTTTTGTATGCCATCATTTTTACACTTCATAAAAGTGCAAAACGACATCATCATGTGCGATCCTAATGCTTCAACAAATCTTGCATTTAAAATACGTTAAATGAATATTTTTATTCTTTTCTCAATCATTTTTTATCCACACACCAACCCTGCTTGTAATGTGCAAACGAATGATTTTGATTGATTCATTGTAAAAATATTTGAAATAAGAGAATCTTACGTATTAAGGTCTCTTACTCACATGAATAAAATATTAATTATGATTATAAATCAATGTATTATTGTCGTATATTAGATAATTTTTCTTCTTTCATTACGCTAACTTTATGAAGATATATAGTTCCTTTTGTGTTGATGTATTTTTACCTTTGTGCACACAATTGCAATGCGAGATCAGGTTGATCTGTCGTAATATAATGTACAGGCATATCAAGCCAATATGATAACCGAGCTTTTCCATTAATTGTCCATACCCCTACAGTAAAACCAGCCTCAAGAGCTGATTCAATAAAGTTCTGTGAAACAATAGAGCCATCTAAACTTAGATCAGAATAACCTAATTGCTTCCATTCAGAAAAATGACGGTACATATCACCTTCGAAATTATCAACACATGGACCAGATGGTATTCCTGCTTCAATAAAAGGACGAAGGATAAAAGGATCAAAACTAATAGCAGAAACCCGTTCTGATAAATTTCGGCTTTTTATTAGCGCAAGCGCTTTTTGGGATAATATTGTTTCGCGCTCCACTTCACCGCATGTCTTGATTTCAAGATGCAATGCAACATTCGTTGGTGCTAAAAGATCAAGCACTTCTTCTAATAAGGGAGGTGCTTCTTGGCTTCCTTTTACGCAGAGTTGTTTGCGTGTTTCATTATCAATGTCGTGAATATACCCCTTTTTTCCAACCAATTGGTCTAGACGGAAGTCGTGAAAGACAACCACTTCACCGCTTTTTAGCAAATGAACGTCGCATTCAACTTCATCAACACCTAACGCTATAGCATTATTAAATGCCGAAAGGGTATTTTCAGGATAAAGATGAGCTCCTCCACGGTGTGCAACAATTTTTTTCTCAGACATGCAAAATCCCACACTTCTCAATTTTAAACGATATTGACGTACAGATTGCCAGATAAAAGCTTATATCATATGAAAATACACAATCATTTTTAAATGATTTTTTCTACACTTTTCGAATATCAAACCCTCAGTCATATTTTATTCTTAAAAGACTTATCCTTCATTTTAATTATTCCCATTCAATAGTACTAGGAGGCTTTGAGGTTACATCATATACAACACGATTAATCCCTCTAACTTCGTTAATAATACGTGCTGCTGTCTTACTTAAAAACGCCATATCATAAGGATAAAAATCAGCAGTCATTCCATCTACAGATGTGACGGCGCGAAGAGCACAAACAAATTCATAAGTGCGACCATCCCCCATAACACCAACAGTTTGAACTGGAAGAAGAACAGCAAAAGCTTGCCAAATTTCATCATAAAGACCGGCCTTACGGATTTCCTCAAGATAAATAGCATCTGCTTCGCGTAAAATTTCTAATTTTTCACGTGTTACAGCACCTGGACACCGAATTGCAAGGCCGGGACCTGGAAAAGGATGGCGACCAATAAACTGCTCCGGTAGCCCTAACTCTCGTCCTAGCGAGCGAACCTCATCCTTAAAGAGCTCACGTAACGGTTCTACAAGTTTCATCTTCATCTGTTCTGGTAGCCCACCCACATTATGATGGCTTTTAATGGTTACCGTTTCACCAATAGCAGACACACTCTCAATAACATCTGGATAAAGTGTTCCTTGTGCTAAAAACTCTGCACCTCCTATTTTTTTCGTTTCTTCTTCAAAAACTTCAATAAAAAGGCGACCAATTGTTTTGCGTTTTTTTTCTGGATCTGTCTCACCTTTTAAAGCATTAAGAAACACATCAGCAGCATTAACGTGAATAAGCTCTATATTATAATGATCACGAAAGAGCGTGAGAACTTCTTCAGCTTCATTCTTGCGCATCAGCCCATGGTCTACCAAAATACATGTCAGTTGATCTCCTATAGCTTCATGAAGGAGTACCGCTACAACAGATGAATCCACTCCCCCTGAAAGACCACAAATCACACGACTTTTCCCAACTTTTTGTCGTATCGTAGCAATTGCCTGCTCACGATAAGAAGCCATTGACCAATTGCCTTTAATAGCAGAGATCTTATGAACAAAATTTTGCAAAAGTTTTGTACCATCCGGTGTATGGATAACTTCAGGATGAAACTGTACCGCATAAAAATGTCTTTTTTCATCCGCAATAGCCGCATAGGGAGCTCCTTTTGAGGTTCCTATGACACGAAAACCTTCTGGTAAAGCTGCCACACGGTCACCATGGCTCATCCATACTTGATAACGAGAACCTTTTTCCCACACTCCATCAAAAAGGGCACTCTCTTCTTGAACTTCCAAAAAAGCACGCCCAAATTCACGCTCATGTCCAGCTTCAACCTTTCCTCCAAGCTGAACACACATGACTTGTTCACCATAGCAAATACCCAAAATCGGAACACCCGCCTCAAAAATTTCCATTGGTGCACGCGGAGAGCCCTCATCAATAACGGAATAAGGACTCCCTGATAAAATAATAGCTTTAGGATTTATGCGGCGCACAGCTTCTAAAGCCAATTGAAAAGGAGCAATTTCACAATATACCCCCATTGCTCGTACCCGTCGTGCAATAAGTTGTGTAACTTGTGAACCAAAGTCAATAATAAGAACAGTGTCTGGATGTGATATGCTCATAGAAAACCAATCAACAATTGTAAAAGAAAACTCATGAGAGTTATGATTTAATCTTTCTCTTTTCACAAGCCTATTTTCTTACGAAAAAGATTATTCTCGTAAAGTTTATGATAAAAAGTGCAAAAATATGGATCAATGTTTTTTTTGCAACACAGATAAAAAGAACCCATCTGTTTGTGTTGTGGCTGGCGACAAAGTAAGTCCATAATTTGAAAAAACTGGTTGCACAGGAGAAAAACTAAAATGTTTCTGCCAAAGCGCTGGCATATCTATTGGAGAAAAATGAGAATGTTGTTGAAGGAAATGGGAAATTTGTTCCTCATTTTCATCTGTAAAAAGAGAACAGGTAATATAGATTAAGCGCCCATTTGGCTTAAGATAAGCTATCGCTTCATTCAAAATATCCCTCTGTTCTGTTTGGCGTTGTTTCACTTGTTCTAATGTTAAACGCCATTTCGCATCTGGACGACGACGCCATGTTCCTGTCCCACTACATGGTGCATCTAGTAGAACTCTATCCATCTGGCCTATTAATGGCTTCAATTCTTCTTTTTGTGCTCGTGTTTGTACATTACGAACACCAGCGCGTCGAAGACGATCAAAAATAGGAGCTAAGCGCGCTTTATCGGAATCATAAGCATAAATTTGCCCACGATTGTTCATATCGGAAGCTAAAGCTAATGTTTTGCCACCAGCACCTGCACAATAATCTAATACCTGCATGCTCTCTTGCGCTTCCACAAGGTGAGCAACAATTTGAGATCCTAAATCCTGTATTTCAAAGTGTCCTTTTTGAAAAGCTGGTTCCACTTGAACATTGGGATGACGATTAAACTTTTCAATCGGTGCAATTCTTAAAGCTTGCCCAAACCATGGAAAAGATTTAAGTTTGGTTTTTGCTAATTCTTTCAGCACCTTTTCTGGTGTTGCCTTTAGGTTATTTACCCGTAGGTCTAAAGAAGGACGCGTTGCTAACGCAGCCGCTTCAGTGATCCAATTATCACCAAATAAAGGACGCAGATGCGCTTGACACCATTGCGGAATATCACCACGAATATAGTCTGGAGCATCCACTAATTGCTGACCTTGCCACGATTTACGCTGTTTAGCCCCTAATAACTGCGGTGCAAACCGATCTTCTGTCAACTCACCGTCAATTTGCTCCAGCGTCATTTTTCCAGAATCTAATAAGGCACCAAAAACGATATCTCGGATATCATCACTCTCCATACGCCATTGTAAAGAATAACGTCGTCTTAAAACATCATAAACGATTGTACCAATAGCTGCACGATCACCTGCTCCAGCAAAGCGATGAGAAAGACCCCAATCCTTTAAAGCTTCTCCTACTGGGCGATGCTTCATTTCTATCTCTGTGAGAACATCTATTGCTGCTTGCAAACGCCCACCTAATCGCATTCATTTCTCCCATTAAAATAATAAAATTTTAAATCATCTAAAAAATAATATTATCGCCTTCTTGCCAATGAAACCTTCTCAACGCCATAAAAAATTTACATTCAATCTTAAAACGATCTGATCATACTTTTTTATAAGATCCAATTTAGAGTATCTAAATTTTTCCTTTCATCTTCTGCCCATTCGTTTTTTATCCTTCTACCTCTTATACTAAAAGATACGTAGCCATCCATAAAAAACTTATTTCCGCCATGCATTACGAAAAAAACAAACTCTTTAATTTATTGGCGTAAAATAAAGTTTACGAGGATTGTCTGAACAATAGAAAAAATCTTCTCATAAAATTAAACAAGCTCATCTTACGTTCAACAAAAAATTAACTTTTTAGAAAATGCTTGGAACCACTATTTGGCATGACCGTTTTTACTCTAATGGCAACTGCCAGACAATTTTAAAGGAGAAAATAATGACTTATAATAATGGAAAAACAACTTCGTCTAAAAGCCGTCATAATACAATGCCCTCAAACAACGGAAAGAAATCCGTTCAAAGTGATCAGACAAACACTCGCCAACGTGCGTCAAAGACTGGACGGAAGACAACAAAAAGTTAATTCTAATTTTATATAACTTATTTCATATAGTCTTAACAGAAAGAATTAGAGTTTTAACCTCTAATTCTTTCCTTTTTGGGATTATTACACCAAATTACAAACAGAAAAAGCGCAGTCTCTCTTTCTTGTTCTCGGCAAATTTTATATTTATGCAATATGATATTAGGCTCTTGTATCTTTAAACTGGCCCACGATAATTTGGACTCTCTCGTGTGATAGAAACATCATGCGTATGACTTTCATGGAGTCCCGCATTCGTAATACGTACAAACGTTGCTTTTTCCCGAAACTCTACGAGATCTTTTGCTCCAACATACCCCATCGAAGCACGAAGTCCACCAGCAAGCTGATGTAGAACTGATGCTATAGGACCTTTATAAGCCACCTGCCCCTCCACACCCTCAGGAACCAACTTAAGTTCATCACGAACATCATCTTGAAAATAGCGATCTGCCGATCCTCGTGCCATAGCACCAACAGATCCCATGCCGCGATAAGCTTTAAAGGATCGTCCTTGATAAAGATAAACTTCACCAGGACTTTCTTCTGTACCCGCTAAAAGAGAGCCAATCATAGCAGCACAAGCCCCACCTGCTAAGGCTTTAGCAAAATCACCCGAAGCTTTTATCCCCCCATCAGCAATAACGGGAATGCCCGCTTTTTCAGCAACTTCTGCAGCATTCATAATGGCTGCAAGCTGAGGAACACCAACACCTGCAACAATTCGCGTTGTGCAAATAGAACCAGGACCAATCCCAACTTTTATAGCATCCGCACCACTGTCAATCAAAGCCTGTGTTGCTTGAGCAGTCGCCACATTACCAGCAATAATAGCTGGAGAAAACGTCATTTTTTTAATACGCTCAACAGTGTCTAATACACGCTGAGAATGTCCATGTGCAGTATCAATTACTAGAATATCAACGCCTGCATCAATTAATCGTTCAGCCCGCTCAAACCCATCGTTCCCTACACTACTTGCAGCTGCAACACGCAAGCGACCTTGTGAATCTTTGGCAGCGTTTGGATTTAATTTTGCTTTTTCAATATCCTTAACTGTTATCAGTCCGACACAACGATTCTGTTCATCCACAACTAATAATTTTTCAATACGATGATGATGTAAAAGATACTTCGCTTCATTGAGTTGAACATTTTCACGCACTGTGATTAAATTTTCATGCGTCATTAATTCATAAATTTTTTGTTTAGGATCCGATGCAAAACGCACATCCCTATTTGTCAAAATGCCAACAAGCCGTCCAGCAGTTTCACCTTTAGCACCATTTTCAACAACCGGAATACCGGAAATACCATGAGAGCGCATCAAAGATTTTGCTTCTTCAAGTGTTGCATCTGGTCCAATGGTGACTGGATTAACAACCATACCAGATTCAAACTTTTTTACTTGGCGAACTTCTTCTGCCTGCTCTGCAGGAGACATATTACGATGAATAACCCCAAGACCACCAGCTTGAGCCATAGCAATTGCCAAACGCGATTCTGTTACCGTATCCATTGCCGCAGAAAGCAATGGCAAATTGAGCTTAATATCCGCTGCAATGCGCGTACTGAGATCCACTTGACTAGGCATAACAAGAGAATGACCGGGTTGTAAAAGTACATCATCAAAAGTCAGTGCCAATGCACCTGTCCCCGTTTCAACAATCTTTGCCATATCAAAATTCCTTTTATAATAAAACACCGCAAGAAGCTTTAAAATACAACTGCGGTTCTCATACATGGTAGATTGGCAAAAAATTATGCCATGCTACAAACAAAATGAAAAGAAAAATAAATATTTTTTTTAAGTGTGGTTTATAAAAATTTACAATTGTGATTCAATAGGTAACCAACTTATTATTTTTGCAAATGCGCGACGCCAAAAATTGCTTTCTGGCTCATAGTCAATGCTATATTTTTTTTCATTTTCAATAAAATCCCAATAAATACGATTATTATCACCAAGACGCAGATGATAGCTCATTTCCCCTGTGGTTTCTTCAGAAAACAACAAATCTAATCTTGCTGTAATGGGAGCACATTCAAAAAGAATGCCCATTTCTGTATTTAATGATGCTGATCTTGGATCAAAATTTAAAGATCCAATAAAAGCTGTTTTACGATCAATTAAAAAAGCTTTGGCATGTAGACTTGCCTTACTCGATCGAAACAATCGTAACCCATGAGTATTGCCTTCCGCTTTTAATTCATAAAGATTAACACCACTTTTCAACAATGCCTTACGATAAGGTACATAACCACCATGCACTAATGCTACATCAGTAGCTGCTAAAGAATTTGTCAGAATTTTGACATCAACACCTTTTGAAACCAAATTACTAAAATTCTGCGTGCCAACCTTACCAGGAACAAAATAAGGTGACGTAATCTGAACCGTTTTTTGGGCATTTCCAATAACCTTTGAAAGTGCCTTCATAAGCCAATTACTTGCTTTTTTACGCAATGCTTTTTCTGGAGGGTCAGAAAGAACAACAACTTTGTCTGCTAAAAATAACCGCTTTCCTGTTTGGATAAAACAATTAAAGTTAATGTGCTCTTTGACATAATCTAAATAAACTTTTGCAACTTTGGAATCACGAAACTTTCGTAATTTATCTTTCCAATAGCTAAGATCACTTGCGCTTTTAGGAACAACCAAAGTATGAATTGGCAAAACAACAGCACTATTCCAAAAATCATCAAAGATACTTTCTACCTTTTTAACAGAAGGACCGATTAACATCAAATCTAAATCTCGAAAATGGGATTCTTTACCAGCATCAAAATAAGAATCTGCAAGATTACGTCCTCCTACAAAAGCGACCCTGCCATCAACAATAAAAGCTTTATTATGCATTCTACGTGTTACAGTAATTGCCCGTAATATAATTTCTAAACCACGGCGTAAACCACCTTTACGCGATCGCCCTGGATTAAACATTCTCACCTCAATGTGAGGATGTTTATCTAGCGCAATATAAGCTGGATCACGTGCCTGAGCATTAATATCATCCAAAAGAAGCCGTACCCGAACCCCTCGATCAGCTGCCTCAACTATTTCACTTAATAATAGGCGCCCCGTTAAATCATCATCCCAAATATAATACATCAGATCAAGGCTACGCCCAGCCTCTGCAGCTCCTATTGCACGAACACAAAACGCATCCAAATTGCTGATAATGAGAGAAAGGGCATCTTTATCAATCCCCAATCCATTTTCTTTCTCAGCTAATTGACTGACGATACGATCAAGCTTAGTTTCATCTTTCTGAAGAGGTAACGCATAAGAACATTGCCCCCTAGCATTTTTCACAAAACGCCCATAGGTGTAGATTGCCAACATAGATGCAATAAAAAAAAAGAGGACAAAACCAATAACAATCTGTAAAAGAGTCAAAGAGGGCAAACTTTCTATTTTAAACTATCACATCATCAGTAATGCAAACAATAACACTAATCACTTTATCTTAATCGTATAGCAGATAAAATGCCACTTCTTGCTTAAGAGAGTATAAATTTAATATTGATGATACAAAAATTTTAGCGGTAGTATTTAAAAGTTTTTAAAAATGCTTCTCTGTTTTAATAAATGTAAACTTAACTAAAATTGTATAAATTGAAACAAACGATTAAAATAGTCACATAAAATTTATATTTTATTTAAATCAACAAAATCATCCTCTATAGATAAATTTTACAATAAATGATTGTTTTCTTCAGCTTTCCCCCACGAACTTTATCAAAATTCACTCTATTTTTTGAAACGCATGCTTGTCATGAAGAGAAATTTGTTATGAATTTTATTTTCGTTCTTGATTTCTTATTGCTCTCAATTCTTCCATTTTTCTATAAAGTGTAGAGCGACCAATATGAAGGCGACGCGCAATCTCACTCATATGTCCTTTATAATGTTTAATCGCTTTCTCTATAATATCATGCTCCATTTCTGCAAAAGTACGTACATGCCCATCAGTATTCAAAAATTTTATCGATTCTTGCTCATTATCTTCTTGTATATTACCCTCAATGATATTGGGAACATTCATTAATAAATTTCCCATTAATTGCGGAAAGTCTCGAACAGTTAATAACGGTCCTTCACTGAGTAAAATCGCACGAAATAAAAAGGTTTCAAGCTCATTTCTATTGCCAGGCCAATCATACTGCATAAGCAAGGAAAGAGCAGAGCCTGCTAAACCATGGACATGTGATCGCCCTGTTTCTGTGATAATGCGATCAATCAAACGTTGTGTGATCTCTGGAAAATCATCCCTTAATTCTCGTAAAGCAGGAACGCTAATAGACAAGTGAGAAAATTGTTCAAACAAACTATGCAAAAAAAAGTTCTCATTAACCAAGTCCTTTAAACGCGATGTTGAAATAGCGATGATCCGAAAAGGAAAAAAATCTCCTTTTGTATCCCTTTCCCTTTCTTTAAGGTAATGAGCAAACCGTTTTTGCTGTATGGGCTCAAGTCGATCAATATCACAAAGGCAAAGTGTCCCTTTTTCAAGAGAAGAAACCAATGGTAGGAATTCTTTAAACCACTGCTGATTTTCTTCTTCTGGATCAACGATGGCTGAACATTGAAAGCGAACAAAAACACCCTCCGAAAATAATCCCTCATGATGAATAATCCGAGCTAATGTCTCACGTCCTGTTCCAGCTTCCCCCTCTATCAAAAGATTCTGTAAAGAAGTTGCTGCTTGTCTCGATTGTTCTAACACTATCTGCATAGCTCTACTTTTTACGCAAAGATCAGAAAACCGTAAATGATTCTCTTTTTTTCGCCGAATATCTCGAACCTCACGCTCCAAGGCAGAAATAAGAGCAAGGATATCCAAAGTAACTCTTACGCGTAATAATGTTACTGGATGGATCCAATAATCAATAGCTCCAGCTGTTAAAGCTTTCTGGAGTAAATGCTGATTCTCTTGTTGTGCTATAACGACAATAGGAACAGAAACACCAGCAACTCTAATCATTTTAATCAAATCGCTCACACTCAAATCACTCATAACGACATCAAGGAGTGCAAGCACAATGTTTTTACGCCTGTGTAAAAGATCAATCGTACGGAGACCATTTTCTGCTTCAATGACACGATAACCAAAACCTCGCAGCATAGAAGAAAGTTCTATACGTCTTCCATAATCTTCACTCGCAACAAGAATGGGACCAACCATAATGTTAATAATCTCCTTTGAGACTACTTAGCAGCTTAATATAAAAATTGTTGTAAACCATAAGAAATATTTTACCTCTTGTGTTTCACTTACGAACTTCATCAAGCTGTCAATTAAATACAACATTAAGGCATTTTTTTCCATTTTTTTGCTTTTTCATTGATTTTTATCAAATTTTTCATATTGACTCATGGGGTAATTTAATAATGTTATAGAAACTAGAGAGCAAAATAATCTAAATAGAGTGCAATAAATGAAACATACCTATCATATTTTATGTCTTACAATTACCGCCTTGCTGTTAAGTGCCTGTAACTTTTCGCGATATTATAACTCAAATATGCCAACTGGAATTGATGGAAAATGGGTTGATGAGAATGGTATTATTTCTTCTTTCCACAATGGTGTTTTTGAAACGCATGCAGCAGATACAGAAGAAAAACTATCAGAAGGAGCATATAATTATCTCAATGCCCAAAATATAGAAATTGAAATACGCTCTATTCTCCGTGGAACAATTTCTAGAGTCAACTGTACAATGTCATATGACGCCACACAACTTCTCTGCACCTCACATACAGGAGCACAGTTTTTCCTTAAGCGGAAATCTTAAACAAAGTACAAGGGAAACCTCTCTTAAGAACAGAGGGAGCACACACATTAAGCAGGAGGCGACATCCTTTCTCCTCCTGATAGAAAATCCTCTCTAAAATACGCAAAGAGGCTAGTATAATCTTTACCCTGAAAATTTTCTAAACATTATGAAATGCGTAAAATAATCATTTTCTTCCACAAAATATCAGTAAAGCCACCTCACAATAAAATTGTAACTTTGTATCATTCAATCTATTTCAACCTAAAATAACATTTTATTTGATAGGGAAGCTTAATCTAAGCAGCGCCAATGCGCAAAAGATCATGAAAATGAACAATTCCTATCGGTTTTTTATCTTCAACCACAAAAAATGCACCAATCTGATGATCATTAATAAAAGCTGTTGCTGCACCAACAAGTGTATTTGGCTTTACAACTTTAGGAGCTTTGGTCATCACCTCGTCAACATTAAATTTTGATAAATTAAAATGAATGTTACGTGCAAGATCGCCATCAGTTACAATTCCGATTAGTTCACCTTCTTGATTCACAACACCAACACAACCAAAATGTTTTTCCACCAAAACATTCATCGCTTCAGTCATAGCTGTTCCCTGCATAACCAAAGGAATATTATCACCCTCATGCATAATATCACACACGTATTTAAGGCTTGCACCAAGAGAACCACCAGGATGATATATTTTGAAATCCGTTGCGGTAAAACCACGCATTTCTAAAAGAGAAACCGCTAATGCATCTCCCATTGCCAATTGCATAATTGTTGAAGTTGTAGGGGCTAAACCATGGGGGCAAGCCTCTTCTATCTTTGGTAATAATAGTACAATATCAGCTTGTCGTCCTAACACAGAGTGCTTACTTGATGTCATCGCAATAAGGGGGATACGAAAACGCGCCGCATAACTTATAATACCACTTAACTCTTGGGTTTCACCAGACCATGATAAAGCAAGAATAACGTCATCAGAGCCAATCATACCAAGATCACCATGATTGGCTTCTGCAGCGTGAACAAAAAAGGCAGGTGTTCCAGTTGAGGCTAAGGTTGCTGCAATTTTTGTCCCTATATGACCACTTTTTCCAAGACCAGTAATAACCACATGTCCACGAGCATTTCTAATAGTTTGAACAGCCGCTTCAAAAGAAGAAGAAAGACTTTCCAGAAGAGCTTTTTCAAGAGCTTCAAGCCCCTGCTTTTCACTAGCAAGTGTTTTAAGCGCTGATGCTACTGCACCTTGCAAAGCCATATGAGGAGACGATATTGTCATAATCAAATTCGATCAATAAAATTAAGTGAGAGATCTATATCACTTTTCGACATTAATGGTTTCTAGTAAATTTTTCAATGAAGCAGAAACGTGGCTGTGCATATCAGCGCGTGCCAAAGAAAATGCAACGTTGGCTTCAATAAAACCAGCTTTAGAACCGCAATCAAAAGTGCGCCCTTTTACTTGCAAACCCCAAAAATCTTGCTCATTTGAAAGCCGTATCATAGCATCTGTTAATTGAATTTCATTTCCTGTTCCCCGTTCTTGAGTGGAAAGAATATTAAAAATTTCTGGCTGCAAAATATAACGTCCATTGATGTACAAATTTGA
The DNA here is from genome assembly GCF_042195905.1 of Bartonella sp. AP331QHHD. Lineage (NCBI taxonomy): Bacteria > Pseudomonadati > Pseudomonadota > Alphaproteobacteria > Hyphomicrobiales > Bartonellaceae > Bartonella > Bartonella sp. AP331QHHD. Next base: position 30,170 of record NZ_JBHIPG010000053.1, on the reverse strand, counting down.
TGGTGCCGTACCTTGTGCTGGTTTCTCTACCATTTTTGTGATTTCAAAACCATTTGCAATCTGTTTGCCTTTCCCAACAATACCATATTTATGTGTTTCTCTAGGATCGCATTCCTGAACTGCTATAATATTTCCCCCACCCACCTTTTCATAAAGGCTCATCATTTCAGAAAGACAGCCCTTTTTCGCTTGTATCAACATATCCGGTAATAACAAAGCAAAAGGTTCCCCTGCAACTAATTCACGTGCACACCAAAGAGCATGCCCTAATCCCAAAGGTTGCTGTTGCCGAGTGAAAGAAGTTGACCCTGGTAATGGCTGTAAACGGTATAAATGTGCAAGATCTTCTTTCTTTCCACATTCAGCAAGTGTCGTATATAATTCAACTTGCTCATCAAAATAATCCTCAATAACGGCTTTGTTACGTCCAGTTACAAAAATAAAATGCTCAATACCAGCTTCCCTCGCCTCATCCATAACATATTGAATAACAGGTTTATCAACAACTGTTAGCATTTCTTTAGGAATCGTTTTTGTCGCAGGAAGAAAACGCGTACCAAGACCTGCTACTGGGAATACTGCTTTCCGGATTTTACGCACACTCACCCTCCTCAATGAATTCATATAACTTTTTTGTTTTATTTATCATATGTTTTTACGAAATGGTAAAAAAGATATCTTATTGTTTTGATTATCATTATAATGAGCAATAAAAATGTAAAAAGAGTCTGAGAATTTATTGAAGGGATTAAAACGTATTATTTATTTCAGTTTTTTCCTCTTCTTGATCATATTATCGATTAAACTAAATACAAAATAAAGTTATTGCACATCTAATGAATTGAATATTAATGGGGATTTCAAAATGCAAAAAACAGAATTGAAGACTTTCTCTTTTTTAGAGAAGTCAATAGCTTGGAGAACTCTTCTCACTGGCTCTGCCGTTATTTTTTCTGCTTTTTTAATGTTTTTTGCACCCCTTTCATATGCTGATAGCGGATTTAAACACTGGATTAAAGAATTTAAAAAAATAGCTATTACTCACAATATTACCCCCTCTACGTTTCATATGGCGTTTAAAGGTGTTAATGCCATTGATCCAGAAGTTCTAAAAAGCGCCGCATACCAACCGGAATTTGTTGCTCCTTCATGGAACTATTTCGATAATCGTGTCCATGATATTGCAATTGAGGAAGGACGACGCCAAACTCAAAAATGGAACAAATGGCTTCTTCAAATTGAAAAACGTTTTGGTGTTGATCGCAATATTCTGCTTGCTATTTGGTCAATGGAAAGCAACTATGGGAAGGTTTTAGCTAATAAAAGTGTAATGCGTGATACCATTCGCTCTCTTGCAACTTTAGCCTATGCTGATAAAAAACGTGCAAAATATGCATATACACAGCTGATTGCTGCTATGAAAATTCTACAAAGTGGCGAAATTAAACGCTCTCAACTCACTGGATCTTGGGCCGGTGCATTGGGGCATACACAATTTATTCCAAGCAGTTATCTCGCCTATGCAGTTGATATGGACCAAGATGGACGGCGTGATATCTGGAACTCTGTTCCAGATGCTCTGGCTACTGCTGCTAACCTTCTCCACAAAAATGGCTGGCAACCTAATCTTATTTGGGGAGTAGAGGTAAAAGTGCCGCAGGGGAAAACCCTTCCTGAAGGCTGGTATTCCTTTGAACAATGGAAAAAATTAGGTGTAAAACACGCAAATGGGCACCCTCTTCCTACATCAGCTGAACAAGCAATATTAAAATATCCAGATGGAGCAAAAGGACCTATATTTTTAGTCACAAAAAATTTCTTTGTTCTGAAACATTATAATAATGCAGATCGTTATGCGTTTGCTGTTGGCCTTCTTGCTGATCGCATTGCTGGACATCCTAGATTGGTAAATGATTGGCAAAGACCTTTTCAACCTCTTACTTTCCAGGAATGTAAAGAACTACAATCTCGCTTAAGTGCACTGGGCTATTATAAAGGGAATGTTGATGGAAAAATCGGAACAGCTTCTCGCAAAGCAATTAAAGCTTTTCAACTGCGTCACGGTCTAAAAGCAAATGGATATCCATCATCTCAAGTGCTTTTTCTCCTTCGCAAACAATAAGGGAGACTAAATTTTTGTCTTCTTTTCGCCTGATATACTTGACATTATTGCTGTTTTCACTTTCTATTGTGGGGATCTTACAGCCATCCCCAAGTAAAGCAACGAACTTCTTCAAATGGTTGTCACAACAAAACAAACAGACACAGCAGCCACCGCAAATTATAGAACAAAAAATAGACAAGCCGCAAAAAAAGATCGTAACACAAAAAAACATACAAAAGCTAAAAAATGAGAATGCAAAGCGCATTCTTGTCATAGGGGATTTTGCAGCTTCTGCTGTTGCTGATGCACTTAAGAAATTTTTTATAAATAATAGCGATATCGTTATCATGAACAACACAATGCCAGCTTCCGGCTTAGTTCGAACGGATTATTATTCTTGGCAAAGCAATATTTCTAAACTCATTGATCAAAATAGCCCCGATGTTATTATCATGATGATCGGTGCAAATGATAATCAACCCATCACAGACTCTCATAACATGATTAACACAGATCAGTCAGAATGGATACGCATCTACAAACAAAGAATTATCGAAATTACTGAAAGTCTTCACGCCTCTGGAAAATCATGGATATGGATAGGTCAGCCTTCTTTTGGAAATGATCTTTTGACACAAAAAATGAAAATTTTTAATGCGCTCTATAAACAAGAAACAGAAACAGCAGGAGGGTATTTTCTCGATATCTGGAGCGGCTTTAGTGATGAGACAGGAAATTTTTCTTTTTCAGGCTATGATATTAATGGAAAAATAACCAAATTACGCACCAATAATGGCATGCATTTCACCCCTGAAGGAAAGAAAAAACTTGCCTCTTATTTAGAAAAACCATTGAAAAATATTTCAAATTTTTATGCCTTTTCTCATGAAAATTCTTACTCAACCGATCAAGTTATTCAAAAACTTATACAAGAATCAGAGAATCAAGAGCGGAGTAAAATTATGCGTCAGCCTCCAATGAGCCTCGATGATATGGCACAAAAAAACACTCACCTTTTAGGCAAAAGAAAGTCAAGTTTTATAAAAAAATCATGGTTTCCACCAAATGGGCATCAAAAAGATCGAGCTGATAATTTTTCTTTCCCATAATGTCTATTTAAAATACAAAATCTATTTTCCTCTATAAACAAAAAGCGAATAAGATAAAAAACTCTGTTTACAGAGCTATAATGAAGAGAAAATTTGCATAAATCGCAACTGTACCTTTCGAATAATATGAAAACGGCATGGTGTTAACCATACCGTTATATCTTATAGTCCACGTTTGTTAATCATTGCCTCTGGTAAAGGCATTCGTCCCCGAAAAGCTTTATAAAGCTCCTCTGGATCACGACTTCCTCCAGCGGAGTAAATAAAACGTTTCAACTTATCAGCAAGCTCTGAATTAAAAACATCTCCCGTTTCTTCAAAAGCTTGAAAAGCATCAGCATCAAGGACTTCCGACCACATATAAGAATAGTAACCAGATGCGTAACCATCCCCCGCAAACACGTGCATAAAATGTGGGGGACGATGACGCATAATAATTGTATCAGGCATTTGCAGCTTTTCTAATTCTTGGCGTTCAAACACTGTTGGATCAGTGACTGTTTCGCCTTGATGAAAAGCCATATCCACTAAAGCTGATGAGATAAATTCAACGGCAGAAAATCCTGCATTAAATGTCTGTGCTACTAAGACTTTATCTATCAACTCTTGTGGCATAGGATGGCCTGTTTTTGTATGTATAGCATAAGATTTTAATATCTCTGGTACTGTTAACCAATGTTCGTAAAGTTGAGAAGGTAGCTCAACAAAATCACGTGAAACAGATGTTCCCGACACAGATGGCCATGTGACATCAGAAAGCAAACCATGCAATGCATGTCCAAATTCGTGGAAAAGCGTACGTGCATCATCAAGTGATAAAAGAGCAACTTCCCCTTTAGGTGGTTTAGCAAAATTACAAACATTGTAGATAATAGGCTTTTGTCCGCCATCCAATTTATGTTGTGATTGCAAACTACTCATCCACGCACCGGAGCGTTTTGAAGAACGTGCAAAATAATCACCAATAAAATGCCCAAGTAGACTTCCATCAGACTTTTTTACTTCCCACAAACGTGCATCAGGATGCCAAAGTGTAACAGCGTTTTTTTCTTCAAATGTAATGCTAAAGAGTTTTTCGGCTACCCCAAAAGCCGCTTTAATCATAAGATCAAGCTGAAAATAATATTTAATCTCAGCGCTATCGAAAGAAAGTTTTTCAGTGCGAAGCTTTTCAGCATAATAACGCCAATCCCAAGCAGCTAAAGATTCATTGCTGCCCTGATTGTTGGCAAAATTTTGTAAGTCAATTTGCTCAGTAGAAGCTTTCGCTCTTGCGCGCTTCCATACAGGCATAAGCAAATCCATAACGGAATCAACACTTTTAGCCATAGTATTATCGAGCTTCAAATCTGCGAAAGATTTATATCCCAATAATTTAGCCTGCTCATCTCGAAGCGCAACAATCTCTACAATAATTGTTTTATTATCATTCTTGTTATTATTTTCACCACGTTTAGCCCAAGCTTGGAATACAACCTCACGCAAATCACGACGATCAGAGAATTTTAAAAAAGGTTCAACAATCGAACGTGCTAGTGTTAATGCATACGCTTCTTCATTGCCTCTTTCACACGCAATTTCCTTCATTGAAGCAATGAGATCTTGCGGTAAACCAGATAAGTCTGTTTGTTTTAAAAACAGAATCCATTCAGCTTCATCATTTAAGACATTTTGTCCAAAAGTAGCATTTAAAAAAGCAAGTCTTTCATTAATTTCCAAAAGCCGTTTCTTAGCTTTTTCATCGAGTTTTGCCCCATGACAAACAAACTTTTTCCACCATAATTCAAGAACACGTGTTGTTTCACTCTCAAATGTGCCCAACTGCGACTGTTTATAAAGCATATCTATTTTCGCAAATATCCGCGCATCCATCATCATTTTTGAAGAATAACGAGAAAGTTTTACAACGAACTCTTGCTCTAGCTGTTGAATTAATACATTCGTATGAGCACTGGTGCGTAAGAAAAATATTGAACAGACACGATCAAGCGCTTTGCCGCAAAGCTCAAAAGGCTGCAAAAAATTCTCAAGCGTTGGTGGTTCTTGCACCATCGCAATTGCCTCTAGTTCTTCTTCTGCTTCTTGAAGTGCCTGTTCAAAAGCGGGTTTAAAATCTTCGTCACTTATAGAAGAAAAATCAGGAAGACCTAAAAATCCCTTCCAGTCCAGCACTGCTGCTTTTGTCATAATACTTTATGTCTCCATTATAAATTTAAACTGTAACAATTATCTTTACGACACAAATTGATAACATACTAAAACTATTTCGTGAGTTTCAAAACTACCTTTCAAAACCCTATTGAATAAAAAACCTGAAAATCGTAAAGTTCTTTCATTCAAACCATATTATATTGAAGCAATAAAGATTATTCGCTCGCACATCACAATAGAATTGCATATTAACAAAAACACTTGGAGAAAAGCATAATCTCCACTCTTTATAAAATATTGCTTTAGATTCTTTTGAAAATCGCAAACTACATTAAAGAAATGATGGTAAAATCAGAACTGATTTTTACATTTACGTTTTTATATTATCCTCAAATTAAGCTGTATTCTCGTTTTAGTGATTCAGAAACTTGTTTATAACTTATAATTTACCCTTGACTTTACTTCAAATATTAACAATTGGGAATATAGCTGGGGAGTTTTTTTTAAATCTTCCATAAACTTTTGTTTTTATCTCATCTATTATCTAGATTTACAACTCTCCAACTCTTCAGGAGGTACTTTATCATGACTGAAATCAAAACGGCCTTCGACTTCAAAAATTTTTCTCCTGAAGCTCTCGCTGAAAAGTTAAAGAACCAGCATTTTGCAGACTCTATTGATATCATCAATGAGCTCGATATCATGGAACGTGTAACTATTCTTAGTCTTCTGCCTCTTGATTATGTTATCGAACTTTTTGATAAACCAGAGCTTGAGCAACCTGCTGCCATCCTAGAACTTCTCCCTATAAATCGTGCTGTTGAAATTCTTGATGGCATGTCTGCCGATGCTGCTGCAGACGTCTTTCAAGAAATGGATAAGGAAACCCGTACACGACTTTATGCCTTGCTTAACCCCTTAACGCGCGCTGAACTTAAAAAACTCACCAGTTATCCTGATCATACAGCAGGAGCACTGATGACAACAGAGTTTATAGCCGTTCCTTCAAACTGGACCATACAAAAAACTTTGGATCACATTCGTGAGGTCGAGCGAACACGTGAAACAGTTTATACCAGCTATGTAATTGACCCCAAAACAGGTACTCTTCTCAAAGCTGTTTCCCTGCGTAACCTTATTCTTGCCTCACCTGATGAACAAATTCTTAATGTCCCTACCCATGACTCGCCCATTACAATATCACCTTTCACACATCATGAAGATATCGCACGCCTTTTCCAGCGCCATGATCTTCTCTCTGTGCCTGTAGTTGATGAAAGTAACCATGTCATTGGCATTGTAACCGTTGATGACGTGCTTGATACTATGGTCGATGAAATGAATGAAGATGCCTATAAATTTGGGGGTATGGAAGCACTTAATAAGCCCTATATGCAAATTAAGTTTCCTGAAATGATGAAAAAACGCGGAGGCTGGCTCGCTTTACTCTTTATCGGTGAAATGCTGACAGCAAGCGCTATGCAACATTTCGAAACAGAACTCGAAAAAGCGATTATTCTTACACTGTTCATACCTCTCATTATGAGCTCAGGAGGAAATTCCGGCTCACAGGCTACATCCCTTATTATCCGTGCATTGGCTTTACGTGAACTCACGTTGAAAGACTGGTGGAAAGTGATCATTCGTGAAATTCCAACAGGACTATCCCTTGGTCTCTTATTAGGAATTATTGGTGTTACGCGCATTGCTCTTTGGCAAAAACTAGGTATCTACGACTATGGCCAACATTGGATTGCTATTTCGACAACAGTGGGTACAGCTTTAGTTGGAATCGTTACCTTTGGTTCTCTTTCTGGATCTATGTTGCCTTTTATTCTTAAAGGTTTAAAATTTGATCCAGCAAGTGCTTCTGCTCCTTTTGTGGCAACTTTAGTAGATGTCATGGGCATTATAATCTATTTTTCTGTAGCTTCTCTCATTTTGTCAGGAACTCTTCTTTAAACATGTAAAGTAAAAACTCTTACTTATGGAAAAATCTTGTCATGTAACCTAAGATTCTTTCCATAAGAGAATAAGCTTTATTATTTATTTTCTAGCGCACCGCTCTATAGATAATTTATTATTTTTTTGAATAACAGCTCCGAATAACGTAATTTTACCTCATCATAAAGCTTCTCATATTAAATCGATTAAAGTCATCTTCTTGCCAGTCACAAACGAGATCGGTGTATGTCTAAAAACTATTCAAGAAAAAATAAAATACTTCTTATATCCTCTCTCTCTCGTATCAAAAACTGGCGCAATATTGACAGCTGAGAAAGAATAATCATGATGATACCAGGCTTTATATTTCTTCACAAAGGCGTTAATAGTATACTATTCGCGTATATTATATCATTTATGAGCTCTATCATGGAATGGATGTAGTGTACGTTAAGCAATCTCTCTTAAGTACATGAATATGCAACAAAAAGTATATGCTGTTTAAAGTGTTCTGTTTGGCATGAAAAGCATACTCCTATTAGAGAGTGCAATTAACAAAAGTAAGGCAATGCACTATCTCCATGGTTTAAAAGATATTACTTTAGATGCTTTTGAAATTATAAATTGGATTAACAGCAAAGATGGGAATTTTCTTTGGATGCCTTCATATTCTTTCTAAATAAGACTGTATTCCGGGTTCATAAATAAATCAAACAGATATAACTCTTGCCCTAATCTGGCATACAAAAGCTAGAACTTCTTATAAAATTCTTAATCGTCTCAATATTTACCTCAAATACACGATTGCATTAAATCTGGATTTTGATTGACAAGTTATAGAATAAGAAAAAGCTTTATTTAGAATAAGAATGTTGTACAGTTGTCAATAAATTGGCTATGGATTGAGAGATATTCCGGATTTTTATTAATCTCTTTGCAAAACAACAACAATAATATGGCTAGCTTTATACTTACTCTTACAAGAGCTCATATAAATTCCTTGTGTCATATTGATAAAAATCAAGTTGACGGTGATTTTTTGGATAATTCTTAGCTCGAGAATAGAACATACGTACTATAAAAACTTTTACGAAGCTTCAGAAATTGAAGCTCAATAGAGCCTTAAAGACTTGGATAAATAGTTTTGCCATAAAAATATTGCCTCCATCTTCCAAAATTATAAAAAAACATGTAAAAGGTTTTCTAATAGTCAGGCAAAGAATGTAAAGACTTTACCTCAAATGAAATTTCATTAAACGAAAAGAAGAAAATTTATGCAATTGCGTAACATTGCCATCATTGCCCACGTTGACCATGGGAAAACAACGCTTGTAGACGGGCTTCTCAAGCAATCAGGAAACTTCCGTGATAATCAGCGTACAAGCGAACGTATGATGGATTCAAACGATATTGAGAAAGAACGCGGAATTACAATCCTAGCGAAAGTGACATCTGTTGTTTGGAAAGATACTCGAATTAATATTGTTGATACACCAGGACACGCCGACTTTGGTGGAGAAGTTGAACGCATCCTCAATATGGTTGATGGAGCCATTGTACTTGTTGATGCTGCTGAAGGACCAATGCCACAAACAAAATTTGTCGTTGGCAAAGCATTGAAAGTAGGATTGCGCCCTATTGTTGCTATTAATAAAATTGACCGACCGGATGCACGCGTTGATGAAGTCATTAATGAGGTTTTTGACCTTTTCGCTGCTCTTGACGCAACCGATGAACAGCTTGATTTTCCTATTCTTTATGGATCTGGACGCGATGGATGGATGGCTGAAGCCCCTGAAGGACCAAAAGATCAGGGATTAGGTCCTTTATTTGATCTTGTGACGCAGCATGTCCCTTCTCCTAGTGTAGCAGAAGGACCGTTTCGCATGATTGGAACTATTCTTGAAGCGGATCCGTTTTTGGGACGAATTATTACAGGACGGATTCATTCTGGCTCTTTAAAACCCAATCAAAATGTCAAGGTTCTTGGACAAGATGGAAAACTTTTAGAAACTGGGCGTATTTCAAAAATTTTAGCGTTTCGTGGCTTAGAACGGCAACCTATTGAAGAAGGAAGTGCTGGTGATATTGTTGCGATTGCAGGTCTGCAAAAAGGTACCGTAGCTGATACTTTCTGTGATCCTACTGTCAATGAACCCCTTACTGCCCAACCAATTGATCCTCCTACTGTTACTATGAGTTTTCTCGTCAACGATAGTCCCCTTGCTGGAACTGAAGGCGATAAAGTAACAAGCCGTGTCATTCGTGACCGATTGTTAAAAGAAGCAGAAGGCAATGTCGCTCTTAAAATTGAAGAATCAGCCGATAAAGATTCTTTCTACGTTTCAGGACGAGGAGAATTACAGCTTGCAGTTCTCATTGAAAATATGCGCCGTGAAGGATTTGAACTTAGTGTTTCACGCCCACGTGTTGTTATGCAAAAAGATGAAAATGGAATAACTCTTGAGCCAATCGAAGAAGTTGTTATCGATGTTGATGAAGAATATTCCGGTATTGTTGTACAAAAAATGTCTGAACGTAAAGGCGAAATGGTGGAGTTACGTCCTTCTGGAGGTAATCGTGTCCGCCTTGTCTTTTATGCCCCAACCCGAGGACTCATTGGTTATCAATCTGAACTTTTAACGGACACACGTGGTACAGCAATTATGAATCGCCTTTTCCATGCTTATGAACCTTATAAAGGAGACATTGCTGGTCGTGTTAATGGTGTTATGATTTCAAATGACAACGGTGAATCTGTCGCTTATGCTCTTTTTAATCTTGAAGATCGTGGACCTATGATCATCGATGCGGGTGTGAAAGTCTATCAAGGTATGATTATTGGCATCCACTCACGAGATAATGACTTAGAAGTTAATGTGTTAAAAGGAAAAAAACTCACCAATATGCGCGCTTCTGGAAAAGATGAGGCCGTAAAGTTAACGCCTCCCATTAAAATGACGTTAGAACGCGCCTTATCGTGGATACAAGATGATGAGCTTGTAGAGGTAACCCCTAAAAATATTCGTCTCCGCAAGCTCTATCTTGATCCTAATGAACGTAAACGTTTTGAAAAAACACGTGCATCAATTTCAAATTAATTTCATAATCTCTTTGGTAAAATATTTAATTGTATTGAGCCTCACTATATTCCAGAAAGGATGTCTCTATGAATATTAAGGAAATACCCGTAGGCAAAAATCCACCAGAAGATATTAACGTTATTGTGGAAGTCTCCCTTGGTGGGCAGCCAATAAAATATGAGATGGATAAAAAGTCGGGTGCATTATTTGTTGACCGTTTTCTTCATACATCAATGGTTTATCCTGGAAATTACGGTTTTGTCCCTCATACGCTTTCAGATGATGGTGATCCTATTGATGTCCTTATCTGTAATACCCGTCCACTTATGCCTGGTTGTGTTATCAATGTTCGCCCCATCGGAGCTCTAATGATGGAAGATGATGGTGGTAAAGATGAAAAAATTATTGCCATTCCCACTACAAAATTAACAAAACGCTATATCAATATTCATGACTATACAGACCTGCCCGAGATTACACTCAAACAAATTGAACATTTCTTCAAGCATTACAAAGATCTGGAACCTGGAAAATGGGCTAAAATTGAAGGATGGCGTGATAAAAACTTTGCTCATGAATTAATTAAGCAAGCTGTTGAGCGCAATAACAAAATATAACGATTTAATAAAATAAAGCCTATTTTTTATAGGCTTTGTTATTTATTTTTTCTACGAGATGTAATCTCTAAAGGATTGCCATATCTGTTTTAGCTCTTCTAAATGTGTTGAAAAGTAAAGTTGTTTGTAGCGAGATATTGCACCGTTTTTCAGAGAAATAGAAGAAGATGGGATTCTCCACTGCTTCGCAAGAAATTTAATGAGAGCTTTATTCGCTTTTCCATCTTCAGGAACAGCACGAAGGCGTATAACCAGATATTGTTTTTCACCATCCCTACATTCAACCCCTATTATTTTGTCAACAGATGATTTTGGAATGAGATATACAAACAAAATCAAGTTATTTTTATCAACTTGATAAAACATGTATTCGCCTCAAGTAATATTTCTATACATACATGTTTGCGTAAACGCGCCACATAAAAGTACGAATAAAATAAATAATAATGAACACTACAATAGGTGAAATATCAATCGTTCCAAAATTTGGTAAAATTTGCCGGATACGGCTTAGAACGGGATTTGTAAGACGATATAGAAAGCTTCCTATCAAAACAACAAAGCGATTGCGCGAATTTATGATATTAAAGACATAAAGCCAAGAAAAAATGACACTCGCGATTAAAATATCAATATAAATCTCAAAAATCAAATCAATCGTTCGAAGCAATGCATAAATCATGCGTCATCCCTTTCAATCAAGGAAACAGAAGAGCGTATAGAAAACCTTCATTAAAGCAGGTCTGTGTATCAAAAAATGGTTTTATATTTCAATACTCTTTTTTCTTGAATAAAAACCAGACATCTAAATTCTTCATCTCTCTATTTAATGACGATGCAGTTAGAAAACAAATATCAAAATTAAAAATAGCACATAAAATAGAAGAAACGGCAAAAAATCTGAATATCCCTTATAGGATTAATCTTAAATCTCATCGTTTTAATTATTAATTATAAAAAACAAACAAACTAAAAACGGCCTTTTAAAGGCCGCTTTTAGTTTTAAAATTATTTCTGCAAAGCAGTCAAACGATTAAGAGCACTGCTAAAACCATCTAGCTGAACAAATAAATCATTCAAAGCTGGTTCACCTGCAGCAGCAATTGTCATCGCCAACTTTAACTGTTTTCCAGAACGTAAAGCTGCTACGTGATTTTTGTCAAAAACGACAGGAACCACACAACCTGCTGGTACACAAGTCCGGATACCGGTTTCGATAACAGCTTTTCCCTCATCAACTTGTAAACGAACAGGTTTAGAAACCAAAATGCCAAAAGGAACTGTTAAATTACCAGATACAACACCCTCAGCATCGAGAGTAAGGCCCATAGCCACAACAACACGCCCCTGCTCATTTACTTCTTGACGGTGCATAAAACAAATTCTTTTCCCTTCTTGTATACCACAGTTAATAGTCCACAAACCGTAGGTTTCAGTCAAAGAAGAAGCTCCATTTGGCAATGTCGCTGCCGCATCTTTTGATGCAGGAGGCTTTGAACTTGTTGCAAATGCAACAGATGAAATACTCAAGAGAGTAAAAACTATAAGTAAATTAAATAACTTTTTCATTTTATATTCCTGTTCTTTACATAAAAGATAAACATGTTTATTATTTATTATAATATAAAGCATCTTAATAAAAAAAGCTTTCTCATAATCATATAGCTTTTATAATGGTCTAAGGCTACCTCGAAATTCGCTGACAACTTTCGTATAAACGTGCTTTTTAAAAGAAACAGCAATCAACGGAAGGGTTTCTAGATCAATCCATTTCCATTGATCGAATTCCGCTTTATTGCCATCTGGTGGCGGATTAATCGCAATTTCAGAAAGCTTTCCTGTAAACTGGAAAGCAAACCATTTTTGTATTTGCCCACGATATTTATTTGTTAATGTGCACCCAATAAGTTCTTGTGGAAAATCATAATGGAACCAATTTTGTGCTTCTTTAATCAACTTTACAGATCGAATACCCGTTTCTTCATAAAGTTCACGATATGCCGCATCTAATGGTTTTTCATCTTCATCAATCCCTCCTTGAGGAAGCTGCCAACGATGAGATATGTCAATATCTGCATCTGCATGAATGGGCATCATTAAACGACGCCCAACCCACACTTTCCCCTCATGATTAAAGACAACAATCCCAACACATTTGCGATATGGAAGAATCTTCAAATTAATATCTGCATCCATTTAATATTCCTCAAAATCGCAAGCTATAGATATCAATTCTCACTTTAACACATCCTTATTGGGATCTGGTGGAAATGCTGCATTTGCCATTTCACCTCGTAACAGTTTATAAGCCTCATTCAATTGAATATCATCTTTAGGGTCTTTGGGAACAAAAGCAGCTGAACCAGATCCTTTATTACTCTCTCGTTTTCCTTTGATATGTCCTTTTAATGCAGACTCACCAACTTTTACATCATAACCTTTATATTTTTCAGGGAGTGGTTGCTCTACAATAATATCTGGTGTGATCCCTGTTCCTTGAATAGAAGTGCCTGATGGCGTGTAATAAAGTGCTGTTGTTAAGCGTAAAGCCCCATTTTCACCCAAAGGAATAATTGTTTGAACAGATCCTTTACCAAAAGACTGCGTCCCTAAAATTGTTGCACGACGATGATCTTGCAGTGCACCCGCAACAATTTCAGAAGCACTTGCTGAACCACCATTAATAAGAACAATGAGCGGTTTTCCATTAATGACATCACCTGGCTTCGCATCAAATCTTGTCACATCACTCTTTTTGCGCCCACGAGTCGACACAATTTCACCTTTATTGAGAAAAGCACTCGAAACATTAACAGCTTGATCTAAAAGCCCACCGGGATTAAGCCGCAAATCAAGGACGTAACCTTTTAGCTTATCTTCAGGAATTTTAGATTGGATATCTTTAATTGCCGCTAGAAGATTATTTAATGTCTGTTCAGAAAACTGGATAACTCTTAAATATCCAATATCACCTTCAACCCGATATTTCACCGCTTTTACTTTGATAATATCACGAACAATCTTCACTTCAAATGGCTTATCAACGCCAGAACGAATAATTGTTAAGGTAATTGGTGTTCCAGGAGCACCTCGCATCTTATTAACAGCTTCATTCAATGTTTGACCATTCGTTTGTACATCATCAATTTTTGAAATAAGGTCTCCTGCTAGAATACCTGCTTTTGAAGCGGGAGTATCATCCATTGGTGAAACAACTTTAATTAAGTTTTTTTCCATAGTGACCTCAATACCAAGACCTCCGAACTCTCCTTTCGTAGAATCCCGCATATCCTTGGCTTCTTCAGCATTCAAATAAGATGAATGAGGGTCCAGTGATGTGAGCATGCCATTGATAGCATTTTCAATAAGCTTTTTATCATCTGGAACTGTAACGTATTGCATACGCACACGCTCAAAAACATCGCCAAATATAGCTAGCTTTTTATATGCATTATCTTCATTATTCGCAGCAACAGACTGCACCATAATCATTGAACAGGCGCCGAGCAATACCCCAGCGACCAAAAGAATAACTTTACGAATCATTTTGGCTCCTTCTTATTTTTTCAGTCTGCCACCAAGGAGTTGGATTTACAGGTTTTCCCTGCTTTCTAAACTCAATGTAAAGCATTGGAGAAGTTTTTCCTATATCCAATGCAACACTGTTTGAAATAAATTGCATTTCCATTATACCCAGAGGCTCACCTGAAAGAACAAACTGCCCCTGTTTTACATTAATTCTCGACATTCCAGTAAGAATGATATGATAACCATTTCCAACATTGAGAATGATTAAATGTCCGTAAGAACGAAATGGCCCAGCAAAAGCAACAAAAGCATCCACAGGTGATATAACAACAGCTCCTGACTCTGTTTCTATCGTTTCACCAAAGCGCGTAATCTGCGAACTTTTGTTAGAGTGATGTATTCTTTTTCCTGAAACAGGAAAAAGTAAAGAACCTTTTCGGCTTTCAAAATTGGACTGTTCTAACAATTGCAAACTTTTCCGTACCTGTACTGATGCATCAGAGCTAAGTTTTGACTGACGGTCGAGCTCTAAAATCAATTCTTCTAAAGACTGCGCTTTTTTAGCAAGAGCAATATTTTTTTGTTGCTGTTCTGTAAGTTCTTTTTCTGATTTTTTTTGTAGTTTGTTTTTTTGGTCTAATAAAAGCTCTAGACGTTTTCGCTGCTCTGCTTGATTTTGCAGCTTTGTCTTTAATGCCTTATATTCCGTAGTAATGGAATTACTCAAATTGGTCAACTCCTTGAGTTTTTCTGTTAAATCTCGTGTTTTCTCTTGCATCTGAGGAATAACGGTACCTAATAAAACAGAACTACGTATAGAAGCCAACGCGTCCTCTGGCTGTATCATAAGAGCAGGAGGCGGATTCAATCCCATACGCTCCAAAATTGCAAGAACTTCCGCAAATTCAGCACGACGATTTTTTAAACGTTGATAGACTTGTACCCGCTTTTCTATCATTTTTTTAAGCTTTTCTTCCCTTTTAGCAATATCATCTGCTACTATACGTTCTTCTTTAGCCGCCTTTATGAGTGCATCACTCAAAACACGTTGATCTTTTTTTAAATGCTCAACTTGATGCATAAGAAAAGCAACACGCTCACGCGAAAGTGAAATATTTTGGCGAATTTCTCCTAATTCTTTATGGACTTCCGTACTCCTCATTGTATCTTCCGCATGCGATACAGAAAAGCAAAAAAATATACTCAAGAGCAGAATGACAAATATGACGCACTCCTCATATAAATATAGCATCTTTCTATGAAGAAGCTTTTTCATTTGCAAAAACCATGACACCTCATCGTATACATTAGAGATGCTTTAAATGGTGTCAGCTAAAACAATATTAATAAACATATAAATAAGTGCTAAAAATTGAACAAAAATATTAAAAACGATGATACGGATGATTATTTTCAATTGTTACAGCGCGGTAAAGTTGTTCTGTAAGAAGAATACGTGCAATTTGATGTGGCCACGTCATCAAACCAAAAGATAAAAGAAAATCAGCACGCTTCCTTATTTGTTCATTATGCCCATCAGGTCCTCCCAAAGCAATGACGACATCTCGAATGCCCTCATCACGATAACGCCTCAATTTTTCAGAAAAAGAAATTGACGAAATCGATTCTCCACGCTCATCTAACACAATTAATCGACATTTTTCAGGTAAAAATTCAATAAGTTTTCTCCCCTCTTCCTCCATACGTTGATAAACTGTTTGAGCACGACTTTCTGGTATCTCTTGTAACTTTTTTAAATGAAAGCCTACATCTCCAGAAATTTTAGAAAAACGATCCAAATAATGCTGAACTAATTTTTGCTCCGCCCCACTTTTCATACGACCAACCGCAAAAATAGAAATTTGCATTTTAATGATCTCCGAAGAGAAGCAAAGCCGTATCGTTTAAATCCGGCGTCATCCATATTTTTTCTAAATTATAAAAAAGACGAATTTCTGGACGAAAAAGATGAATGATAATATCACCTGTATCAATCAATACCCAGTCACCTCCAGCAAGCCCTTCTACACGCGCAAGCCCCTGCCCACTATCTTTCCAAGTATGTAATAAATGATCAGCAACAGACGATACATGACGCTGCGAATTTGCTGAAGCTATGACCATATAATCAGCCAAAGATGACTTCCCTCGAATATCAATAGCAACAATATCTTCTGCTTTTGTATCTTCTAAACTCTTGAGAATAACTTCAAGACTCTCACTAACAGAAAAAACTTTTTTTTCTTTTGAAGGCATAGTATCGTAAGAGTGTTTGTGTGCAATGTTTTTCAGATCAATATCCTTTCTTATCGTTGTGGAATCTAAAAAAGAGACTTCTCTAAAGAGAAACAGAATCTTATGAAATGTTCAAGAAAAATCATTCTTCTTCAAACGAAGGTTTGTTGAAGATTGAAAAGATAAAGGTCCATGCAAATAAGTCCAAACTGGTGGCTTGATAAAAGGTAATCGCTTACTTTCTCTCTCATCCAAACGAAAACGGCGATAAATATGTGCCATAGGAGAGGAAAGTGCTGACCAATTGCCTAAAGGACGATCAATAATCGCAATAGGAAGCATAGAGACGATATCATGCCATCGATACCAATGATGTATCGTCGCAAAACTATCTGCCCCCATAATCCATACAAAATTTACGCCACTGTAATGGGTAAGAATATGAAAAATCGTATCTACTGATACTTTGCTCCCTATAGCCTGTTCAAAACCTGTCAAGCGAATTTTCGGATGGTCAATAAGTTTAAAACTTAATCGCATTCTCTCCTCTAAAGGGAGCAACTGTGTACAATCCTTTAAAGGATTTCCTGGAGTGATCATCCACCATAACTGATCAAGATGCAAACGCCGAATGGCAATTTTTGCAACAAGAAGATGCCCCGCATGCGGTGGATTAAAGGAACCACCAAAAAGACCCACAACATTAGATCTTTCAACATGTGGCATACAATTTTTCCATGGAAAAAATGGTGTTCTCAAGCTCTAACCTGACCATTTCCTTTAACGTGATATTGAAATGATGTTAGCTGTTCAACACCTATGGGACCACGTGCATGCATTTTTCCTGTTGCGATACCAATTTCCATTCCAAAACCAAATTCACCTCCATCAGCAAATTGTGTAGATGCATTGTGCAATAAAATAGCTGAATCTAAATGATTAAAAAAATTCTTCACCACTTCCAAATCCTCAGCAATAATCGATTCCGTATGTCCTGATGAATAACGCTTGATATGAGCAATGGCTCCCTCAACACCCTCAACCGTTTTAACAGAAAGAATAGCATCAAGATATTCATGCGACCAATCTTCTTCAGAAGCTAATTTGACATCTGGCATAAGAAAAACAATATCTTCTGTGGCACGAATTTCACACCCCTTTTCCTGTAAAGCAGTTAAAACAGGAAGAAATTTTTTTAATGCTTGGCTGTCAATGAGAACTGTCTCAACAGCACCGCATATCCCTGTTCGCCGCAGCTTTGCATTTAAAACAATATTGCGTGCCATATCTAAATCTGCCGATTTATCAATATAAATATGACAAAGTCCCTCCAAATGAGCAAAAATTGGAACACGTGCATCAGACTGAACACGAGCAACAAGGCTCTTTCCACCACGTGGTACGATCACATCAATCGCTCCATCCAACCCTTTGAGCATTTCCCCAACGGCAGCACGATCTGTCGTTCCAACCATTTGGATGGCATCTTTAGGTAAACCAGAGCGCTCTAAACCTTGTACCAAAGCTAAATGAAGAGCATGAGAAGAATGAAAGCTATCCGAACCACCGCGCAAAATCGCAGCATTGCCAGCTTTTAAGCACAAAGAACTCGCATCAACTGTAACATTTGGACGACTTTCATAAATAATGCCAATCACACCAAGAGGTGTTCGTACACGACTTATATGAAGCCCATTTGGACGCGTCCATTCATCCATCACTTGTCCAACAGGATCAGATAAACGAGCAACTTGGCGAACACTGTCTATCATTGCACGTAAACGCAAATCATCTAATTTTAGCCGATCAATCATTGCAGCTTTCAAATTATTCTGAGCAGCATTCTCTAAATCTTGACAATTCGCCCGTAAAATTTCATCTGACTGAGCCTCTAAACTTAAAGCGATCATTTCTAATGCATTGTTCTTTTGCTCAGAAGAAGCAACAGCCAATGCTGCAGCGGCATAGCGTGCTTTTTGTCCCATATCTTTCATTTTTTCTTCTAAAGTCATCGTAACATCCACTCTGCCAAAACAATAAAAACAAAAGTAACTTTTTTAAACAGAATTGATCAAGAAACGTACAATCATATCATTACGATGCACCATAGCAGAGCGCGCCTCATACCCAAGAATAGCTTCGATTTCTTCACTTTTATGTCCTATAATGCGTACAGCCTCATCTTTGTCATAGCTTACAAGTCCACGCGCAATCTCAACTCCATCTGTACCAACAATTGCAACCGTATCCCCACGCTGGAAATTTCCCTCAACGCCAATAACCCCTGCAGCTAATAATGATTTTCCTGATTCAAGAGCCCTAATGGCTCCTTGATCAATCGTCAAAACACCAGATGGATCTAAATGACCAGAAATCCATGTTTTCCAAGCATTGACAGATTTCTTACTTGCCGCAAAAAAACTCTTGCGTTCACCTTTGTCAATTGCAGCAAGAGGATTCATACGCTTGCCTGAGGTGATAATCATCGCCGTTCCAGCAGCATTAGCTATTTTTCCGGCTTCAAGCTTAGTCTTCATTCCTCCCCGTGAAAACTCTGAAGCAGCAACATCTGCCATTTTTTCGATATCATGCGTAATGGATGCAACAAAAGGTATAAATTCAGCCGTAGGATCACTATGGGGAGACTTTGTATAAAGACCATCAATATCGGATAAAAGTATTAAAAGATCTGCCCTCACCATTGTTGCCACACGTGCAGCTAAACGATCATTATCACCATAACGAATTTCAGTTGTTGCAACAGTATCATTCTCATTAATAACAGGCACAGCTCCCAAATATAAAAGCGTCTCAATCGTTGCACGTGCATTGAGATAACGCCTTCGCTCCTCCGTATCAAATAAAGTGAGCAAAATTTGGCCTGTTTTGAGCCCATGTTGAGCAAGCGCATCACCATAGGTTTTTGCTAACTCAATTTGCCCCAAAGCAGCACATGCCTGGCTTTCTTCCAATTTCAAAGCCCCTTTAGGAAGCTGTAGCAATGTCCTTCCTAAAGCAATAGCACCTGAAGACACCAATAATATCTCTACGCCTCCTTTGTGTAATTCAACAACATCATTGATCAAGCTTTTAAGCCATTCAACCCGTAAACCTGCCTGAGGATCAACCAAAAGGGCAGATCCAATCTTGACCACAATACGTTTATAGTGTGTAAGTTTTTGCGATCCAACAGCCATCTCAATCAACCTTGCTATCCCCACTGATCTCCTCTTTGCGTGACATTTCAATAATATGTGCACCAGCACGCAGCACATTTTCTAAACCTTCGCGGCTAACCGCAGAAAACATCATAACAGGTTGATCCGTTACTCTTTGCAAAGCTTCATGTTTCGTTTTACGCTCTTCATGAGCGAGAGTATCTATCTGGCTTAAAGCTACAATTTCAGTTTTATCACTTAGATTATTTCCATATGCCTCAAGTTCATGACGCACAATTTGATATGCTTTTGCAACATCTTCTTCTTGAGCAGAAATCAAATGAAGGAGGACACGACAACGTTCTACATGTCCTAAAAAACGGTCTCCAATTCCTACACCTTCATGCGCTCCTTCAATCAATCCCGGAATATCAGCCAAAACAAATTCACGACCATCAATACGTACAACACCAAGATGAGGATGTAGAGTGGTAAAAGGATAATCTGCAACTTTTGGTTTTGCAGCCGTTACAGAAGCTAAAAAAGTTGATTTTCCGGCATTTGGTAAACCAACAAGCCCCGCATCAGCAATCAACTTCAAACGAAGCCATATTGCACGCTCTACTCCAGCCAAACCTGGATTTGCACGACGCGGTGCCCGATTTGTCGATGTTGTAAAGTGAAGATTGCCAAAACCGCCATTCCCTCCTTTTGCAAGGCGATAGCGCTGTCCCACTTCCGTTAAATCACATATTAACGTTGTATTATCTTCTTCAAAAATTTGAGTCCCAACCGGAACTTTAAGGATGACATCATCACCCTTCTCACCCGTCATATTACGCCCCTTGCCATGTCCCCCTGTTTTTGCTTTAAAATGCTGTTGGTACCGATAATCAATCAGCGTGTTAAGTCCATCAACAACAAGAGCCCAGACATCACCACCCCGTCCTCCATTCCCTCCATCAGGCCCCCCAAATTCTATGAATTTTTCACGACGAAATGATACTGCTCCAGAACCTCCATTACCAGAACGAATATAAACTTTAGCTTGATCAAGAAATTTCATTGGAAGTACTCACTGAGGAATCAATCTCTTTACCTCTATAGGCAATACATTAGTTTTACCAGTTTTTCATCATTGATAACAGAAAAACTGTCACTATCGCCGATAACTCTTTGAGAAAAAAATCATCACATCTAAATAGGTTAAGTAAAGTTAAATCTTCTTAAAAGAAGGCGCTATTCTTGAATGTTTGTTTTTCCCTTAAATTCAAGTGCTAGAAGATAAAGCTCTACTGATTCTGATCGGCTTGCGGGTGGTTTAACATGATAGACTTTTTTAAAATGCTGTTTTAGTGTCGTAAGAAGAGTGTTTTCTGCTCCTCCTTGAAAAGCCTTTGCTAAAAAATGTCCCCCAGGCTTAAGAACCGAAAGAGCAAAATCAGCCGCAACTTCACATAAATAAATCGTTCTTAAATGATCCGTCTGACGATGACCTGTTGTTGGCGCTGCCATATCAGAAAGAACCACATCCGGTTTTGTCCCTAAAGTTTCAATTAATTTCTGCGGTGCATCTGTATGCAAAAAATCCATTTCCAACATGGCAACTCTAGGTAATGGATCAACATGTAAATAATCAATACCAACAACGCTAGGATCCTCATCACTTGACCCTACTATACGCTCAGCCACCTGACACCAGCCCCCAGGTGCTGCTCCTAGATCAATAACCTTTTGACCTTTTTTCAAAAACCTATAGCGCTCATTAATTTCAATGAGTTTATAAGCCGCACGCGAACGATACCCATCTACTTTTGATTGATGGACATAAGGATCATTCAGATGCCTCTCTAACCATCGTCGTGATGAAGCTTTAATGGTTCCTGCTTTCTTTTTTACGCGCTGATATAATTCATGTGACCCTGAACCTCCATAGCCACCTCTCGGTGTTTTTGTTGTTTTTTTCATCGTTATTCATTGTCTCCATATTTAATTCTCTAACGCTTGAAATCTCTGCTCTTTCTACGACGACACCATACCCCATCGCGTAACATTAGCTCTATCAAAATTCCTTCCCTTAATCCACGATCAGCAACTCTTAAACGCTGACTTGGCCAAACTTCCCGAATAACATCTAAAATTGCACAACCAGCTAAAACTAAATCTGCTCTCTCGCGCCCAATAAAAGGACTTATGACACGTTTTTCTATATCCCATGATAATAGACGTTGTGTCATAAGTGTAATGTCTGCATCCTTCATCCAAATGCCATCCACTTTTTTCCTATCATAACGCTCTAAATTAAGATACATTCCTGCTAAAGTCGTAACCGTACCGGAGGTTCCCAAAAGATGAAACTTTGAACCTTGTGCTAACTCTCCTAATTTATGACGATCTGAAAAATTATTTAATAACCCTCGCACATAACTTTTCATTTTTTCAAAATCGTCTAAGCTAATATCATTCCCTCCAAAACGTTCAGCAAGCGTAACAACACCAACAGGAAGAGAAGTCCAAGCGATAATTTGTCGAGCTAAACGAAAAGAACGCTTTTGAGAAACATCAAGTAGCACAATTTCTGATGATCCTCCTCCAATATCAAAAAGCACAATTGCGTCAGTATTTGGTTCAACAAGTGTACTACACCCTGTAACAGCAAAACGCGCTTCTGTTTGCCGATCAACAATTTCCAATTCAAGACCTGTCTCCTCCAAAACACGCTGAATAAAATGTCTACCATTTTCTGCAGAACGACAAGCTTCCGTTGCAATCAAGCGATAACGCTTAATATGCCTTTGTTTTAGCTTTAAATGACAAATCTTTAATGCTTCAATCGCACGATCCATAGCTTGTGTATTAAGAAAACCGTTATTTATTAAACCTTCTCCCAATCGTACAATACGAGAAAAAGCATCAACAACACGAAAATATCCAGGTTTACTGGGAGATGCGATAAGAAGACGACAATTATTTGTTCCGAGATCAAGTGCCGCATAAAGAGGTGGAGATTTTACTGGATGGAACCGTCGAAGAAAAGGTGCTTTGAGTTTTTTTGTTTTTTGAGCACCTATCATTATCTGATTATGAAACTCAAAAGCTGCCTCAGATTGAACAAAAACCTGTTTCTGTTCATAATGTTTTTTTCTCTGTTGTCTCTTTATATCAACAAGGACAGAGTATGCCTCTGTTCGTGACAATGCAGAAAGATTATTTGTATTACTACCGCACTGATCATACAATTGATCTGCTTTGGTATCGTATATTTCTCCTTGCTTTAACTCTTTTGAACCATAATTTAACGGGGTCATGTCCCTTATCCCTTGAGCGTCCCCCAATAAATAAACGCGAAAACTCTTCTGCTCATTCCTAAATAAAGCAATAATGCAGCATCAAATGATATATACAAGAAATCATTCTTTCTTTTTCTATCATTAAAATTTTCTACACTAACATCATTCAGTTTTTTGTATAATCTTTCGGTTGTTTCCGTGAAATCATGCATCTCTTTATGAACTTAAAACTATAAATTAATCGTTTACGTTCACATCAATTTTTATAAATTATGCTCTTTTCTTGATACCATTTACACGGAGCATACCTCTATTGTAACAAACCTACACTATCATACTATTTGCTGACTTTTAAGGTTACAACAACCTATACATTAGTACGGTTTATAAGAAAAAAAATTTTTTTTCGTTATCCACACACAAACCTCGTTGTTATATGCAATGAAATGGCTTTGATTATGCTGGAATAAAAGTTCCATAGTACTACAAAATGCAATTACAATAGCTGTTATTTCGTGAATACCAATAAAAACTATCGTTCAAAAAAACTCTAGAATTATAAATTTATCTGAAAAATATTAATGCTTAATCAGACCGCTTTAAAAATCCATTTTAAGCTTAAAAAAATAATTTAGTCTACTCATTATTGTAAGGAAGAAATCGAGTATTTCTAATCTTTTTTACTTTTAATAACTAACGAAATCACTCTTTAAGCATTATAGGAAACACTAACTTGATTTTCTATTACATATAAAGAACTTACTGTGACTTTATATTCATAAAACTCTCACTCTTTCCAATAAATCACCTCGATATCATATTATATAAAACTTCTTACTTATTTGACCTTATAATTTACACTCAAAAATATAATACAACAATTTATGGAAAAATGACTCTTGTTAAAAATACTCGATGAATTCTAAGGACGGAAAGAATTAAGTGCTGCATTTAACCCTTTAAATGGTACAGTAAAAGAAAATACCTTACCTTCTTTAGTTTTATAGGAAATACGTACCTTATTGTTCTGCTCTATTTGTTTAGTCAAAACCGGCCCTACAGGTGATTGTGCTAAACAAACCGTTTCATTACATTGCGTATAATTAATAAGAACAGGTTTTTTAACATCTTTTACAAACATTTGAATCGGAACATTTATATCAGAATTTGGCAATGTTCGAAAAAGCATCACTGCTTGACCACTTGTCGTAGAAACAAGAGACCAACTAAAAATGGTATTTCCTTCTTGATCATGAACCGTCTGTGTCACATTACATATACCTTGCTTATGTTTAAGCTTTTGTTTTTCGTCACAAATCAAAGTCCAATCATAAAACTGCATAATAATTCGACGTGTTTCGCCAGGTTCTCCCTTAGGTATCGATAAGTGCGGTGGATGCACTGTATAAATATTATTGTTCTCGTTGGCAAAGCTTTCGCTCTTGCCTATTAAGGCAAGAGCAAACAGCAGAACCTTTACTAACATACTTCTCGTTTTTACAATAACAGCCATTTTTTCTATTATCATCTCAACCTCAGAGTAATTCCAGCACCTATTCCCCAATGACCTCCAGCACTTGTCACAGATACATTCGAGCGAATATTTCCATCTTCAGATGTATAACCAGCACCAATAGCAAGTGCAGATTGACTGCGCCATAAACCACTCCCAAATGAAACACTTAAAGATCCTGGTATATCATAGTAACGTAAGTTGGACACCGCTAGACCAATAGCAGCAGCTTGTCTTGCTTCTTTCCGAACATCCTGAATAGCATAATTCAATGTCTCAAACTTCATATCCGTATAGGATTTCGACTCGTTAACACCATCATTGACAAGACCACTAACTTTCTCATCCGTATACTTATTGGCATCTTCAAGAACTATCTTCATCTGCTCTTCAGTATAATCATGCAACTGACCGCCATTAACAGCTTGCTGAGAACCTGTTTCAATCTTGCCTGCCGCTACATTGTCTATCATAACAGGTTCGCTGTCATTGCCTCCTACTAACGTAATGCTATTGGTCTTTTTCCCATCACTATCTTTATCATAGTTAACAACGCCATCTGTTACGGCTACTTCAATATCTTTCACATGTTGATCTATCGTATCTACTTTGTCTTCAACCTCTTTTACCCTCTCATTCGTGCTCCAAAGCTGACCACCATTAACAACTTCTTGCGAGCCTTCTTCTATCTTACCATCCAATACATTCGTAATCTTACTCGACTTACCATCATGCTTCGCATCATACGCGCCTTCTTCTTCATTCCAATTCAAACCATTGCTCGCCACATTCTTCTCAACATCATGAATACGCTCGTTGATACTCGTCATACCATCACTGACACCATCAAAAGCTCCTGCTACATCATGATAGATCTTCTTTTCTGACGAACTACCATCAGAATTGAATTGTGAAACCTTGAATTCCGGAGCCCTCCATTCGCCACCTTCATAGCTAGCTCCTCCTCCTAAATACATCGCTAGCGTCTGATGCAAGGAATAAAGCTGATTGCCCGTAATCGCCTCTGTCGAACCTTCAGAAATATCGCCATCTAAAACTGACTTCAGTTTGCTCTTACTTCTTTTATCTCCCTTCCCATGAAGCGCTACAAACGCACTGTCTTCATCACTCCACAACAACGCATTCTGCTCAATATTGTCTGAAATCTCATTATGAAGTTTTGTAAATGAATTGCTTACACCAGCAAACGCTTCCGCAATATTAGGGTAGCTATGCTCTTCTGGACTACCATCATCATTAAATGTCGTAACTTTGAAAGTAGGTGCTACCCATTGACCATCTTCATAGTGAGCTCCACCACCAAAATAAGTCGCCAGCGTCTGATTCAAGGAATAAAGCTGAGAACCATTCACTGCTTCCGTCGAGCCTTCAGAAAGTGTGCCCGCTTTCACGCCAGAGAGACTACGTGCATCACCATTCATGTTTGAAATTGTGATTGCACTACCCTCTTTTTCATCACCTATCTTGATTACCTTCGTAGCATCATCCTGCTTAACAAGACTATCTCCTACAACTTTATTAATCTCATTCTGAAGCTCTTTATGAATATTCATGAATGAATCACCAACACCAGCAAAGGCAGACGCAACATCATCATAGCTCTGCTCTTCAACGGCACTGCCATCTTCTTTGACGATCTTAACTTTGAAGCTTGGAGTACTCCATTGACCTTCCTTATATTCNGAAGTTCCTACACCGGCAAACGCTGAAGCCACATCTGTATAGCTCTCCTCACTCTCAGTTCCATCAGATTTTACTGTTTTAACCGTGAACTTAGGTTCGATCCATTGGCCATCCTCATACTTAGCTCCTCCACCTAAAGATTGCGCAACTTTATCACCTAGAGCATAAAGCTGGTTACCCGCTACGGCATCCGTTGAAGTTCCACTAATATCTCCATTTTTAAGAGACGTAATCTTGTTGTTCTCTTTACTGTCCCCNTTTCTGACGAACTACCATCAGAATTGAATTGTGAAACCTTGAATTCCGGAGCCCTCCATTCGCCACCTTCATAGCTAGCTCCCCCTCCTAAATACATCGCTAGCGTCTGATGCAAGGAATAAAGCTGTGAACCATTCACGGCTTCCGTCGAGCCTTCAGAAAGTGTTCCAGCTTTCACGCCAGAGAGACTACGTGTATCACCATTCATGTTTGCAATTGTGATTGCACTACCCTCTTTTTCACCACCTATCTTGATTACCTTCGTAGCATCATCCTGCTTAACAAGACTATCTCCTACAACTTTATTAATCTCATTCTGAAGCTCTTTATGAATATTCATGAATGAATCACCAACACCAGCAAAGGCAGACGCAACATCATCATAGCTCTGCTCTTCAACGGCACTGCCATCTTCTTTGACGATCTTAACTTTGAAGCTTGGAGTACTCCATTGACCTTCCTTATATTCAGCGCCACCACCTAAATAAGTTGCAACAGTCTTATTCGTCTCAAAAAGCTGAGAACCATTGACCGCATCACTTGAGCTTGCAGAAACCTCTCCATTGGAAAGAAACTTAATTTTACTGTTGCCTTTCTCATCACCCTCTCCATGTGTTGCTACAAACGCCTTTTCAGAATCACTCCACAACAACGCATTCTGCTTAATATTTTCAGTAACCTCCGTGTTGTTTTGAGTAAACTCTTTTTGAAGATTCTCAAAAGATGTTCCTACACCAGCAAATGCTTCCGATACAGTATCATACTTCTTCTCTTCAACTTTAGTACCATCCTCATTAACGATCTTAACTTTGAAACTTGGAGCCGTCCAAGCGCCACCTGCATAACTAGCATCACCACCTAAAGACTGCGCAACACTGTTACCTAGAGCATATAGCTGATTTCCTGCTACAGCATCGCTTGAGCTAGCAGTAATATCACCATTTGCAAGTGATGTGATTTTGCTGTGTGTCTTCTCACCATCTTTTTCTCCATGCAAGGCGACAAAAGCACCTTCAGCCTTGCTCCATGATAAAGAATCTTGTGCAACTCCTTCTGAAACTTCCTTAATACGAGCGTTGATAGTGCTCATGCTGTCATTAATGTCATTAAAAGCACCTGCAACATTATTACTGCTCTTCTTATCACCTTTCGTACCATCATTGCTGAAAGTCTGAATTTGGAAATCCGGATCTTGCCATTCGCCTTTCTCATTATAACCAGCACCACCACCAAAATAGCCAGCAAACTGTTTTTGCAGATCATAAATCTGTCCACCCGTAATCGCATCACTCGAGCCTGATACTATAGAGCCAGCTGCAAGTGATGTAAGCTTGCTGTTCTCTTTATTGTCCCCATGCATCGCTACAAACGCCTCTGCGTCCTTATCCCACAACAGCGCATCGCCTTGAACTTCCTGAGTAATATTCGTGATGTTTTCAGTAAGTTCATTAAACTTATTCGTTAGGTTGTTATTCACATTCTTGAAATTCGTATCAATACCTTCAATGGCTAAACCAACATCACCATAGGATTTTTCTACTACCTCGCCTTTTGCATCAACACTGGATAATTTATAGGTTGGACCCGTGAAAGTACCATCTTTAAAGCTTGTACCTCCACCTAAGTATTTCGCAATATCCTGAGAAACC
Organism: Bartonella sp. AP331QHHD; assembly: GCF_042195905.1. Taxonomy (NCBI): domain Bacteria; kingdom Pseudomonadati; phylum Pseudomonadota; class Alphaproteobacteria; order Hyphomicrobiales; family Bartonellaceae; genus Bartonella; species Bartonella sp. AP331QHHD. The sequence continues at coordinate 1,827 of NZ_JBHIPG010000053.1, read as the reverse complement.
TTAGAAATCTGACCGCCATTAACCGCATCATGCGAATTCTCACTAATCTGACCTTCGGCAACATTATGCAAACCAACAGGTGCAGAACCCTTACCTTTACCCAAAGTCACACTCGCATAATTAGTGCTGCTATTATCATCACCTGTTTTATCGTAATGAACAACAGCCGATTCATCAGACTGAAGATTGTTAGAAAGCTCCTTCAGACTTTTATCAAGCTGACCTTTGTTAACTGCTTCATTATCCCTTGTCGCTGTCTTAACACCTGAAAGTATTCTATCTTGGCTTTCCTTATCCGCAATACTGATGCTCGCACCTTCTTTTTCACCACCAAGCTTGATTACTTTTGTCGTGTCATCAAACTTAACAAGACTATCTCTTACAACTTTATTAATCTCATTCTTAAGCTCTTTGTGAATATTCGTGAATGAAGCCCCTACACCAGTAAACGCTTTGGCAACATCATCATAACTTTGCTCTTCAACAGCACTGCCATCTTCTTTGACGATCTTAACTTTAAAGCTTGGAGCATTCCATTGACCTTCTTTATATTCAGCGCCACCACCTAAATAAGTTGCAACAGTCTTATTCGTATCAAAAAGCTGAGAACCATTGACCGCATCACTTGAGCTTGCAGAAACCTCTCCATTGGAAAGAAATGTAATCTTACTCTTGCTTTCCTTCTCTCCATGCGTCGCTACAAACGCCTCTGCGTCCTTATCCCACAACAGCGCATCGCCTTGAACTTCCTGAGTAATATTCGTGATGTTTTCAGTAAGTTCATTAAACTTATTCGTTAGGTTATTATTCACATTCTTGAAATTCGTATCAATACCTTCAATGGCTAAACCAACATCACCATAANAGCCAGCAAACTGTTTTTGCAGATCATAAATCTGTCCACCCGTAATCGCATCACTCGAGCCTGATACTATAGAGCCAGCTGCAAGTGATGTAAGCTTGCTGTTCTCTTTATTGTCCCCATGCATCGCTACAAACGCCTCTGCGTCCTTATCCCACAACAGCGCATCGCCTTGAACTTCCTGAGTAATATTCGTGATGTTTTCAGTAAGTTCATTAAACTTATTCGTTAGGTTGTTATTCACATTCTTGAAATTCGTATCAATACCTTCAATGGCTAAACCAACATCACCATAGGATTTTTCTACTACCTCGCCTTTTGCATCAACACTGGATAATTTATAGGTTGGACCCGTGAAAGTACCATCTTTAAAGCTTGTACCTCCACCTAAGTATTTCGCAATATCCTGAGAAACCTTAGAAATCTGACCGCCATTAACCGCATCATGCGAATTCTCACTAATCTGACCTTCGGCAACATTATGCAAACCAACAGGTGCAGAACCCTTACCTTTACCCAAAGTCACACTCGCATAATTAGTGCTGCTATTATCATCACCTGTTTTATCGTAATGAACAACAGCCGATTCATCAGACTGAAGATTGTTAGAAAGCTCCTTCAGACTTTTATCAAGCTGGTCTTTATTAACAGCTTCATTACCTCTCACGGCTTCTTTCACACCGGAAAGAATTCTATCCCCTTTGTCTTTATTTGCGATATTGATTTCATTGCCTTCTACTTCTGTACCAATATTGATAACTTTTGTCTTTTCATCCTGCTTGGCAAGACTATCACTGACTACATTGGTCACATCATTGTGAACATTCGTGATAGAACTTGCAACACCTGCAAGTGCTTCCGCTACACTATTGTAAACCTTTTCCTCACCAGTGCTACCATCATCATTGACAGTTTTAAGTTTGAATGTGGGTGCAACCCATTTTCCATTTTCATAGCCAGCACCT